>JBAWEN010000468.1:0-3631 GCA_049591215.1 Methylocystis sp.
GCGTCTTTCGTCGTAAATGAATTGGCGCCTCAATGTCGCATAAAATTGTTTATAACAAACGTAGCATCGACATACGGAGTATATTTTATAGAATAATTTGTCGTAAAATTTAAATATTATTTTCGAAGTCGTGCTTGGAGAGGTATTGGCAAGGTCGAAGCTGTTAACGCTTCTTCAGGCCGCGACTTCAGCACAATTATTGAATCGCGCGTTTTCGGTATGACGTAAGCAATGATCGCCTCTCCTTGTAAAGCCTAATATATTGATATAACGGCTGAAATATTCGGCGGAAAGTTTTCGGGGCCGCAACGCCGGATTGACGGGCGGGCTTTCGAGGTCGGGCTTCGGCGGCTACGCTTCCAGCCTTCGCTGAAAGCGCCCAATAGTTAAAAGTTTAGCTATTAAGTAAACTGTTTGATCGGAGATTGTGCGTACATCTAAATGCATAAGAAAGAAATACGTAACTACGTACGTAGTCTCTCGTGACCGAGGCCGCGTTACGTAGGATCTCTTTAAGGAGTTCGACATGAGTTTCTCCTCGAAGTTCGCGATGGTCGTCGAGGACGACCCCTGCTTTCGCGCTATAGCGGAATTAATGCTGCAACGCATGAACTTTAAAAGCGTCGTGGCGGAAGAAGATGGGGAGCAGGCATGGGCTCACCTGAACTTCATGCGATTTGATTTCATCTTGAGCGACTGGAATATGGCGCCCATGGACGGCGTGGATTTATTGCGTTGTGTGCGGGCTAATCGCAACTTGTCAAAAATACCTTTCGTGCTCATGTCGGCGGATTTATCGTTGAATTCCTGGCGAAAAGCCATTGACGCGGGAGCCACGGACTTTCTCGTCAAACCGTTTAGCTGGGAGCAACTGCACGAGACGGTGCGAATCGCGTTCAGCACGCCCTGCGCGGATCAGGCGAATATCATTAATTTCCGGAGCCGTAGGGACAATCCGATGTTCGGCAGATCCCGGCCTCCGCCGGATGGAACCCTTAGAGGTTGAACCCGCCACTCGGGGCATTTTGAGGTCGCGCGATTCTCGCGGATTGCGTCGAAGCCGGTCCTATTTCAACGCGAAAGGGCACGAAAATGCGTCTCACCGTGAAATTTCGGCCCCTCTGTCTGGCCGGCGTGGCGATCGTCGCGGTTGTCGCCGCCGGCGAGGCGCTGGCGAGAGCTGGCGGTCATTCCGCCGGCGGCCATTCCGCTGGTGGTCATTGGATCGGAGGCCGCGGCCACGGCCAACACTGGGGCGGCGGTCACGGCGGACGCGTCGGCGACGGCGGGCGGCGGTCCGCCGATTTCGGGGGCTATCGCCATCGGGGCCTTGGCGGCGACGGCGGTTACTGGGGCGGCTATTACGGCGGCAACGGGGTTTATTATGGCGATGTCGGCAATTACGGCGACTACGCCCCCGATGGCCCTCCGGCCTATGGCGGCGGGGCGACGAGCTATGCGCCCAACTATTACCCGGCGCCGGGCTATCAGGCTCCGCCCGCGATCGAGTCGCCGGCGGCCCACCCTAGCTATGCGCCGGTCGTGTCCTATGGGTCCGATCCGCACATCATCCATCTTCCCGCCGCGCGGCATCGCGGGGCGCGCAAGAGTTGCAATTGCCGCGTGGAGTGAAGCCACGCTTCCGCCTCAAAAAAGCCATGCCGCCGCCGCCAGCAGCCACAATCCCGCCAGCGCGACGCGGTAAAGTTTCAGCGCTCGCCGGATGTCGTCGCTGGTCGCGTCGAGGCGTCCGTCGCCGAGCGTCGCGCCGGCGATCTCATGGGCGCCATAGGCGCGCTTGCCGCCGAGTTTAAGGCCGAGCGCGCCGGCCATCGCCGCCTCCGGCCAACCGGCATTGGGCGAGGCGTGTTTACGCGCGTCGCGCAGCGTTATTCGCCCCGCCATGCGCGCCGATGCGCGAAAATGCGCGCCAGCCGCGACCGTCAACAGCCCCGCCGCGAGACGCGAGGCCGGCAGGTTGACGAGATCGTCGACCTTCGCCGCCGCGAAGCCGAAGTCGCGATAACGCTCGTCGCGGTGGCCGATCATGCTGTCGGCCGTGTTGATCGCCTTGTAGCACAAGGCGCCGGGCAGGCCGAACGCCGCCATCCACAGCGCCGGCGCGACGATTCCATCGGAAAAATTCTCGGCGAGACTTTCGATCGCCGCGCGGGCGACGCCGGTCTCGTCGAGCTTCGTCACATCGCGGCCGACGATTTTGGCGACCGCCTCGCGGCCCTGTTCAAGCGAAATATCCAACCCCTGCACGACCTTAGCGACATGCTCGTAGAGGGAGCGCTGCGCCAGCAGGGTGGAGCCGAGGAAGGCCAGCGGGATCACGCCAAAGGGCAGGGCCAGCAGCGCCCGCTGAAGCGCTAAACCGATGCAGGAACAAATAATTAGAAGCAGAGCCAGAGCTAGCGCGCCGCGCAGTCGGCGCGCCGTCGGCGGGCCGCGATTGAGCGCTTTGTCGAGCGCGTCGATCGCGGCGCCGATCCAGATCACGGGGTGGCCGACGCGCGCCAGCAGGGCCGACGGGTAGCCGAACGCCGCCTCGATAAGAAGAGCCAGCAGCGTTAATGACATAGCGGCGCCGCCGGCGGAATTTCAGCGGCCGTAGGTCGCGGTCAGCGTCGCCTTGGCCAGCGCCTTGCTGTTGACGGTGAAGCCGACGAATGCCGTTCGCGCATTCGCGGGCAGGCCGAGCGTTTCGGTGGGGAGCGCGTAAACCGTGAAATTATAATGATGTGGGCCATGTCCGGCCGGCGGGCAGGGGCCGCCCCAGCCGGGCTCGCCGAAGTCGCTGTCGAGCTGTTTCGAGCCGGCGGGCAAGCCCTTGCCGTCGGGCGTCCCGGCGCCCTGCGCGAGGCCGCGCGCGGAGGCCGGAATCTCCGTCACGATCCAGTGCCAAAAGCCGGCCCCGCCGGTGGGGGCGTCGGGGTCGTGAACCAGCACGGCGAAGCTTTTGGTCCCGGCCGGCGGGTCGGTCCATTCCAGCGCCGGCGAGACGTTCTCGCCGTTGCAGCCGAAGGAGTTGAACACGAATTTTTCAGCTATCGGCCGTTGCCCCGAAATATCCGGGCTTTTCAATTCGAAGGCGTTGGCTTGAGCGGCCAAAAGGGACGCAAGCGCGAAGGGAATGAGGCCGCGTTTCATCTTGAAATCTCCTGCCTGGACGAAAAGCATCGCGGACGAGCTTTAGCGGATTTCGCCGAGGAAGTCGCCTGCGCCCGAATTTCGCGGCGGCCGTTTCCAAACGCCTTTCGCGCGCTACATAACCAACGAAGTCGCGCCGGAGGTGGAAGTCGGTCGGGCGAAGGAGAAATCACATGACAGTCCATGTCATCCCTGAATGGAGGGGCTCGCTGGAATATTACGCGATGAAGATAGTGGATGTATTGTGGAACGCCACGATTTTCCTATCGCTCGCGTTTGGTGTGCTCGTGATCGCTGCATTTGTTTTCACATTCGCGATAAACCTCCGTATCATAAGTGCGCCTCAACAATATTGTCACTATATGGCCGTGGACCAGGCAATGGAGAGTTTCTGCCAATAGGTGGATGGAGAGACGATCAATAGGCTCCGCTCGACGAGCGAAGTCGTTGCGCGCGAGTGGCCGCGCGGCAAGCC
>JBAWEN010000469.1:0-5276 GCA_049591215.1 Methylocystis sp.
AGACGCGTCCGCGGCCAAGGCCACTGTCCGAAGACGGTCAGACTTTCATCGTCGACGCCGACCACGCGAACCGGCGCGTCCCGGTCGTATCGCCGCGGCGCCGCCCGCTGGAAGGAATCGAAAACGAAATTGCGCAGATCGTCGAGAAGCAGCGGCTGAGTCAGTCCCCAGGGGAAAATCAGAAACGCGGACAGCAGCGTGGAGAGCAAATAAACGATTCGTCGTCGCCCCATCCCCTCCTCCGTTGTCGCCGAAGACGCCTTGCTTTGATCCGCGGCGACGACGCGCCTGCTTTGCCTCTATGTTCCCGAAACGTTTTCAGTTTCACCGTCGCGCGCGACTGGGGATGCGAAGGCGAAAACCGTCGAGGAAGCGAAAGCGATTCGCCTCATGCCGCGCCAGCGCGCCGATCGACGCGCGCTTGGTCGAATGACTAACCCCCGCGGCGCGCAAGCGGGCATTTAGGCAATGCTGATTGGTCTCCCGAGACGGCCCGCGATCACAATCACGAGCGGGCGGGATCACGGACTGGCGGGTTGGCTGTTGATCAGGAGCCGGTAATACAACTGATCCTGCCCGCCTCCGTTGGAGGAATTATTCGAGACCCCCGCGGCGACGCCTCCGCCGACCGCTCCGGCGACGGACGGCAGGATCCACATCTCGGGGCCCTGCGCGGCAAAGAAGCCCTGCCCACCCGGTTGCACTTGCGCGAACTCCTCCACCACGGTGAACTCGGAGGGGAAGCCCGGGTCAAACCCAGCAATCAGCTTGCAGCCTGTATCGGAAATAACAACCGATTGCCCCGCCGTGACCTCGCATAGCTTGCCCTTCTTGGTGCGAACCACCACCACGCCACTCGCGACGTGAAGCTTCGTGCTGCGGGTCTCGGAATCGCCGTCGAACACCGTTCCCCGAACGCCGATGGTGGCGACTCCGGTGTTGATTTCATAGGCGCGTTTTTCGGAATGCCCCGTGGCGAAGCGGAACGCGCCCTTCGCGATGTCGACGGTCGCCTTCCCATATGAAGAAGGGCCCGCGGAAACAAAGGTGCTCAGCCTGACTATCGCATTCGGCCCGACCGACAGATTCGTGCTGTCGGAGAAAACGAGCTTTGTCCAACTTTCCGCGGCGGTCTTCACGATTTCGTTGCGGATGACGCTCTCGCCGACGTTGATCTGAACCTCGCCGGTAGGCAGGGAGCCGCTCACATTATTGCGGACCGCGGAAGCGACGCCAATGGCTTCGTCGGCGCGCGCCGCGACGCTCACGTCGACGCCCGCCGCCGTCAAAAAACAACAGAACCAAATTCGACGCCACGGCGAAATAACGAACATATCTTGACTCCGCCTTCATGCGAACGCTCAACCACGACTTGCACGCAGGTATAACTTGCACGCGCGTATAATAAGGCCAAGGGGGCCGCGATGGAAAGAGACATTTGTGAACAAAGACACTTATAGTTTAAAATAGTTATGCGATAGTAGTTTGGAACGGCCGTTCGCCATCGCTCGAGACGGGGAGAGGCTCCGCTTTTCGGGGAGCGACCTCGGCGCGCGAACCAGCGCGGGCGGGTTGCGCCCCGATTTCAGGCGCCGCCGGCTGGAGCGGCCAAATTCGCCTTCGTCCATCGCGCCGCGAGGGAAGTTGAGCCATAATGATGATGGCGCTAAAGCTTGCGCGCGCGACGGCCGGCGCCGCCCGGGCGACGCGGCGAGGCGCCGACAAGCTCGCACGGTTCGATATATCGGCGAAAACGTCGGGCGGGAGAAACGCGAGCATGAATACTTGGCTTGTCGAAAATACTTGGCTTGTCGAAGCGCTCGGCTACATCGCGGCCGCGATCAACGTTTTCGTCTATGTTTCGAACAGCATGGTCCCGCTGAGGATCGCGGCCATATTCGCCAACGGGCTGTTCGCCGCCTATTTTTGCCTCAAGGGCGTCTACCCCCTGTTTCTGCTCAACAGCGCTCTGATGCTCGTCAACGTGTGGCGGCTGCGCCAGTTGCAACATCTGATCGAGGCGATGCGCCTCGCGACGCAGGGCGACTTCAACCTGGACTGGCTGCGGCCCTTCATGCGCTCGGCGCATATTCCGCCGGAGACGTCATTGTATCACAAGGGAGATCTGGCCGAGGAAGCCTATGTGATCACCCGCGGCGCGGTCGAACTGCCGGAACTCGGCGTCACGCTCGGCATCGGCGCCCTGTTCGGCGAACTCGGGCTCTTCACCGACGAGAACCGGCGCACGGCGAGCGCGGTGGCGGTGGGCGAGACGGAGCTTTTCTGCATCAAATACTCGGACGTGCTGCAACTCGCGGCGCAAAATCCGCAATTCGGCTTTTACCTCATGCGTCTGATGGTCCAGCGGATGCAAAACAACGTCGAGCGGGCGCAAGCGCGCGCCGAAAAAGGCTGACGGACCCGCCCCCGCCAGCCGTTCAGTTCACCTTATCGCGTTCGAGGCGACCGGCGGCCCCCGCCTCCGCGGCGCGCTCGGAAAGCGCCGCCTGCCCCGCCGCGACGACGCCGAGCGCTTCGCGATAATTCGCGTCGAACCGCCGCACGATCAGCCGAACGAGATAAAGACCAAACTCGGGGTTCTGAAAGTAATGCTGCTCGAACTCCTCGTAAGTGATGAACAGCAGCCGCACGTTGGTCGCGCAGACGGCCGAGGCCATGCGCCGTCCATCCGTCGTGAACAGCGCCATTTCGCCAAAGAGATCGCCGGGGTGCAGCGTCGCGCCGATTTCGGGAAGTTCGACCCGGCCTTCGACCAGAATGAAGGCCGCGTCCGCCTCCTCCCCTTTCACGAACACGTAGGCCCCCGCCTTCAAGGCGCGCGGGCGCGCGAAGGGTTTTAGCCATTCGACGTTGAGATCCGTCTTGCTCGCCTCGCGCACGGTGGCGATGAGCTTGCGCATCTCTCTCGCGCGCGCCGCGTTGAGCGGCAAATTGACGGCGTTCTCGACGATGGTGGAGAGGCTGCCGCTCCCAAGGCCTTGCGCGAGGCCAAACAGATTGCCGAACATCGCCGTGAATCTGAGCGGGATCATGCGCGTCGCGTAGGCCGCGCCAATCGTCATGACAACCTCGCCCCAAGTGAAGGCATTCATGGCGAAAGAAGAATAAACGCTGGCGGGCTCGCCCCTCACCCAGGAAATGAGGTCAGCGAGATAGGGGAAATGCGTCAGATCCTCGAACAATCCAACCTCCCCGGCCCCGCTCAATACGTCTCAAACGGAAGTTGTGACAACCACTAGGCTGCACTAGTTTCATATGGGTGGCAAGACGAAGCGCCGAGACGCGGACGCTTCGCTCTTTCGTTCGACGTTCCCCCGGAGAAAAACATGACGCGCCTTCGCTCCTACGCCGCCTTCGTCTTGGCGTTCGCGGCGGCGCTCCCGGTCTTGGCGCTCCCGGTCTTGGCGCTCCCATGGATTTCCGTCGCCCGCGCCGCCGATTGCGCGCCCGCCGACGCGACGCTCGCCGGCTCTTATCATCTAAGCGGCAAGATGGAGGTCGGCTCGGAACTCCGTCTGCTGCCGAACGGCCGCTTCGACTACATGCTCGCCTATGGCGCGCTCGACGAACTCGCGAGCGGTTGCTGGTCGCGCGAAGGCGGAAGCGTCACGCTCGTCGCTTCCAAATTCGAAACCAGCATGGAAGACCCGCTAAAATTCGACCGGCTCCAGCTGAGGGTTTTGCCGGGAGGAAAGCTGGGGCGCCGGTTTGATGCGGAGCATGTGGGGGCGTATTCGCGGTGAAGGTGGGCGAGCGCTCGCATCGCACGCCCTAACGCTTCAAAATTTGCACGTAATCGCGCTGTTCTTCACCTGTATAAAGCTGGCTGGGATGCCCCATTCTCGAGTCGGGATCTTCGATCATTTCCTTCCACTGGGCGATCCATCCAACCGTGCGCGCCACCGCGAACAACGCGGGGAACATGGTCGTGGGAAAACCCATTATTCTCAGGATGATGCCGGAATAGAAATCAATATTTGGGAAGAGTCTCCGCTTGACGAAATATTCGTCGGACAAAGCGATGCGCTCCAATTCATGCGCCACGTCCAGCAGTGGATCGTCGACTTGGAGCTGACTGAACACCTCGCGCGCGGTGCGCTGCATGATTTTCGCGCGCGGGTCATAGTTCTTATAGATCCGGTGGCCAAAGCCCATCAAGCGGAACGGATCGCTTTTGTCTTTCGCGCGGGCGATGAATTCCGGGATGCGGCCCGGCGAGCCAATTCGCGACAGCATTTTCAGCACGGCCTCATTGGCGCCGCCGTGCGCGGGCCCCGAAAGCGACGCAATGCCCGCCGCGACGCAAGCAAACGGATCGGCGCCAGAAGAACCGGACAGACGAACCGTCGATGTCGAAGCGACCTGAGCGAGATCGGCGTGCAGTATGAATATGCGATCGAGCGCGCGCGCGACCACGGGGTTCACCTTGTATTCCTCGGCGGGAATCGCGAAACACATGCGCAGAAAGTTCGACGTGTAATCCAAGTCGTTCCGGGGATAAACGAAGGGCTGTCCAATCGAATACTTATAAGCCATCGCCGCCAGCGTCGGAACCTTCGCGATCAACCGCATCGATGCTATCATGCGCTGCATGGGATCGGTGATGTCGGTCGAATCATGATAGAAGGCCGACAAGGCCCCGACGGACGCCACCATGATCGACATCGGATGGGCGTCGCGACGAAATCCCTGGAAAAAGCGCACCATCTGCTCATGCACCATGGTGTGGTGCGTAACGCGATAGTCGAAATCGGATTTTTGCGCCTGGGTAGGAAGTTCTCCATAAAGGAGCAGATAACAAACCTCGAGGTAATCTCCTTGTTCCGCGAGTTGGTCAATTGGGTAGCCACGATAAAGCAGGACGCCGGCGTCGCCGTCAATATAGGTTATCTTTGACTCGCAACTTGCCGTCGAGATGAAGCCCGGGTCGAAACTGAATAGTCCCGTTTGCGCGAAGAGTGAGCGCATATCGATGACCTCGGCGCCCATCGTCCCCTTTTTGATAGGGAGATCAATCGTCTTGCCGGCGACGTGGACCGAACTTTTCGCATCAGTCATGAACCGGCCTCGTGCTCGTTGCGCGATTTCGATGCAGGCCAAATGTGTAATGGTCAAATTATAAGCGCTTCTAGTTGCGATGCAAAACTTTCGCCAAACAATGGGAAGCACGGGCAACACGTTGCCTTTAAATCAGGCCAATTTATTCGTATGTGCAATGCAAAATGCTACAACAATAAAATCACTTGTCAAGACGG
>JBAWEN010000470.1:0-1783 GCA_049591215.1 Methylocystis sp.
ACCCGACGCCGGCCGAGGACGACCCCAAGGGCGATCACTTCACCTTCGAAAAAGGCGCCGCGATCGCGGGCGGCGGCGACGGCTGGGCGGACGTTTGGAAGAAGGGCTATTTCGCCTGGGAATATAAAAAGCGCCGGCGAAACCTCGACGAGGCGATGGTCCAGCTAACGCGCTACGCCGCCGCGCTGGAGCACCCGCCCCTGCTCGTCGTCTGCGACACGATCCGCTTCCAGATTCTCACCACATGGACCAATCTGGAGACGAAGAAATATTCCTTCGAGCTCGAAGACCTCGCCGATCCCGAAAAATTCAATATTCTTCGCTCGGTTTTTCATAATCCCGACGCCCTGAAGCCGACTCGCACGCGGGCGATGATCACCGCCGAGGCGGCCAGGAAATTCCAGAGCATTTCCGACGCGCTACAGCATCGCAATCCCGACCGCGAGGCGGTGGCGCATTTCGTCAATCAGCTGGTGTTCTGCTTTTTCGCCGACAGCGTGAAGCTGCTGCCCGAGGGGCTGTTGAAAAAGCTGCTGCTGACCGCCGAAAAACGCCCAGGAAAGTCGAAGGATTATTTCGCGAAACTATTCGCCGAGATGGAGCACGGCGGCGAGTTCGATTTGACCGAGATCGCCTGGTTCAACGGCGGGCTGTTCGACGGGCGCGCGCCTCTCGGCTTGGAGCCGACCGAACTCGGCCTGCTCTATTCAGCGACCAGTCTCGACTGGAGCCTGATCGACCCCACCATTTTCGGCACGCTGTTCGAGCGCTTTCTCGATCCCGACAAGCGCGCCCAGATCGGCGCCCATTACACCGATCCCGAAAAAATCATGATGATCGTCGATCCCGTCGTGCTGCGCCCGCTGCGGGCGCGATGGGCCGAGGAGTTCGCCAAAATCCAGCGGATCATGCGCCCGGCCAAGGAGGCCGCGCCCGCGGGCAAAGCCGGCCAAAGCGCGCATGACAAGAAGATCGCCAGCGCGCGTGTAAAGGCCGAAGCGTTGCGCGACGCCTTCATCGACGGGCTGACGCGGCTGCGCATTTTGGACCCCGCCTGCGGCTCGGGGAATTTTCTTTATCTCGCCTTGCAGGGCGTCAAGGACATCGAATATCGCGCCATCAACGATTGCGAGACGCTGGGCCTCGGGCGTCCGCTCACGCGCGTCGGGCCGGAGATTCTTCACGGGATCGAGATAAACCCGTTCGCCGCCGAGCTGGCGCGCACGACCATCTGGATCGGCGACATTCAATGGTCGATCAAAAACGCGATCTACAGCCGCCCCCAGCCGATCCTGCGCAAGCTCGACTCGATCGAGCGGCGCGACGCGATTCTTAATGAGGATGGGAGCGAGGCGGAATGGCCGGAGGCGGATTTCATCGTGGGAAACCCGCCGTTTTTGGGGGGCAAGCTGCTGCGCAAGAATCTCGGCGACGCCTATGTCGAGACGCTGTTTCGGACCTATGAGGCGCGCGTGCCCGCCGAGGCCGACCTCGTCTGCTACTGGTTCGCCAAGGCTTGGGCGGCGATCGCGGCGGGTCGGGCGAGGCGCGTCGGACTGGTCTCTACTAATTCGATACGCGGCGGCGCCAATCGCCGCGTGCTGGAGCCCATAGCGAACGCCGGCGCGATTTTCGAGGCTTTCGGCGACGAGGCCTGGACGGTCGAAGGGGCGGCGGTGCGGGTGAGCATCGTGTGCTTTGGCGACGCGGAGGGCGCGAAACATTTGGATGGCGTCGCTGCGACGACGATTAACGCGGATTTGACCACCGGCCTATTGTTGAT
>JBAWEN010000471.1:0-2291 GCA_049591215.1 Methylocystis sp.
GTGTAAGCACCGTCGCCACCGCCAATCCTCCCATGATCGCAAACGCCATCGGCCCCCAGAAAACTGTTGGGGCAATGGGGATCAACCCGAGCACCGTCGAAATACCCGTCAGCACAATTGGGCGGAAACGGGAGACCGTCGCCTCGACCACGGCCTCCCATGGCTGGCTCCTTTGCTTTCTCTCCGTCTCGATTTGCTCGACGAGGATGACGGCGTTGCGGGCAATCATGCCAAGAAGCGCCAATATGCCGAGGATCGCGACAAAGCCGAGGGGCTTTTGGAAAATGAGAAGCGCCGCGATAATTCCGATAAGTCCCATCGGAACGACGCTTAGAAGAAGAAAAAGCCGACAACGATAATCGCGCCGAGACGCATGGCGCTCGGCGGATTAATGATGGTCACCCTAACCCGAAAAGTTCTGGTGACGGGATCGGCTTGCGGGTCGACCTGCCGGACACGACCGGTTGTCGTCACTTTGGGGTCGTCGGCCAGAGCGCGCGCCACATTTGGATCGCGCGGGGCGGCGCGCGGCAGTCGGGCGGGAACGTCGAACACCGCATCCCATCCGCCTCACTGCGACTATTGAAAGATCATTTGCCCCGCCTGGACAACCTCGCCAGCCTCGGCGCCCCTCGCGGTTATGGCGCCGGCGGCGTCCGTCTTGAGATCCGTGTAGCTTAATTGGTCTTGGGCGATTTTCAGCCGTGCTTGGGCGTCTTCGACTTCCGATTGCGAGGTCTGGACCGCCGTTTTGGCCCGGTCGAACAGGACTTGGGTCGTGTATCTTCTTGCCAGCAAGGCCCGTTCACGGGTGAAATTGTTACGCGCCTCCCTCACGTTTCCTTGCGCCGCGACCAATCTGGCTCGCGCGGAACGCAGAGCGTTGAGTTCGTTTTGCGGATCCAGTTTCGCCAAAATCTGGCCTGCCGCGACGTTGTCTCCGGCCCCAGCCGATCTTTCTAAGATCTGGCCGCCGATGCGAAAGGAGAGCGTCGCCTCGCTTTCGGCCTGGATATGTCCAGTCATCTCGACGAGTTCGTCGAGTTTGGTCTTCTCGACCGTTAAAGTTCGAACAGGGCGCGCCTGGGGTGTTTTGGAATCACCGTCGCGCCCACAGGCCGCCAGCAGCAGAAGAGCGGCGGAAGATAGTATCGTGATCCAGGTCAGGCCGCGATTTCCAGCCATGCGAATAGCAGGTGCGAACACGCTGGGATCCTCAGCTTCAATAACGCTCACATAACACCAAGGGGGCGGCGAACAACCAGCGCGTCGATTTACCTCAATAAAGCGAGGGGTCTTGAGCGCTCGAATCCGACTTCGGGCGAACAGACCGCCGGGTTGCCAGAATCCGTCGCTTTAATCGAAGCTCGCGGCGCGCTTTCGTTGCGGCGACAACAAAAGCGCTGCGGTGGAAGCGTTCTACGCAAGGGAAGTGGTGGCGGATGTCGAGGCCGAGCCGCGTCGCCTCGATGCGTGGCGATGGCGCGTCGTTCTCCGTCCCAGGATTTGGCCCCATGCCGCGTCTCCGCGTAACCGCGTGCTGCATCCTTGTCGTCGATGGCGCTCGGTGCGAACGGCGTCCGCCGTTTCGTCCACCTTCTTTGATGAGGGCTTCGTCCGGGAAGGCCGAAGACGTAATCCACGCCGTGATCGTCGCGCCACGCCATCGCCTCCAGCCGGGCGTAATGCCCGTCGCCTCGAAACAGGACGCGCGTCTTCGGCCAGCGCTTGCGGATATGCCGCGTCAAACGGCGTAAATGACCGCGAACCTCGACGCCGGACGGCGACTTGCCGGGACGCAACATTACGGTGGCGGGCCGGCTTCGCTCGGTGTCATAGACGTGGATCGGCAAGAAGCGGCGCTCGTCGTAGTGGGTATTGAACAGCGCGAGCTGCTGATGCTCATGCACGACATCACAGGCGTCGTCGATGTCGAGGGTGACGGACGCGGGCTCGCATTCATACGAGTGCATCCATTGGTCGGCCAGCGCATAGCTCAGCCGGAGCGCATCCTTCAACGAAGGCGCTTTCTCCAGCCGCGGCAGCGTCGGTCGCGAACAAAGATTGCGTCCCGTATGGGCAACCTGCCGCGGGCCAGCTTGAACACCGGATCGGCACGCGGAAAATCCAGATCGTCGGCGTCCTCGTAGCCGCGGGGAATGGCGAAGTCGCGGGCGCGGCCATGTCGGCGAGCGTGTGGGTGATCCGTGCGGGATCACGATGATCCGGAAAGCAGCGCGCCAATCGTTCGGCGACACCGAGGCGTCGCTCCGCCATCGACAACAACATGA
>JBAWEN010000472.1:0-2705 GCA_049591215.1 Methylocystis sp.
TCCGCAAGGGCCAAATGCGCGCGACAGGTAAATTGCGTCCAGCGCGGCAATTCTATACGCTGGCGGGGTAAACCAGCTCATCGTCCCAGGCCTTTCCCGGCCACTGTGAAAATTTGCGACAGAACCCGCCATCGTTGAGGCCCAAGGCGGCCGGCTGGAGCTTGCAAATCGCAAAGGCGGAGGTCTGCTTGCATGCGCGACGCTGCCGCTCGCAATCATCCAGAACTGATTCACCTGAAACAAAATGAAAAGAATCCGGCCCAATCTCGGCGCAGCCAGGCGCCAGCTTCGAAGCTCCTGGAGGGCTTCGAAGTGTCGGGAATATCGCAGGCCGCAATTGAGTTTTCGTCCTCACCTCCAAATGGAGAGCTAACCACCTTTTATCGCTCCCTTGCGCCTAGCCGAGACCGAGCGGAAGGCAGCGCGATCCCGCTTGCAGGGAAGACGGTTGTCATTGTCCATCCTGCCTGGCATTCCTGCGGAACGCACCAGGTCGTCGTCAGCCAGCTCGCGGCATACAAATCTCTTGGCGCGCGAACCATCTCGATCGCGGTAATGGACAATCTCCTCCCGGCGCCAGACCAAGGGGCGCGCTGGAGCGAATATGTATCCCACACTGTCGATCTCGGTGCCGACCGGCGCTTCTATACCGGTCCGACGTTCTCGAATCTTGCAAAGACGTCTCTTTTGCGAGACGGTTGGTGGCCGCTTATTCACGGAGATCAGGCGACTTGGTTGATAGAGCTGTCAAAGCGCGCGGTCGCGCCAGCGGGTCTCGAAAAGGAAACGATCGACTTCATTCACGCGAACCACTATTTTACAATGCCCCTTGTAGAGAAAATAAGAGCGGGAAAGCGCATCCCGACGATTCTCGACACCCATGACATTCAGGCGCAGCAGTACGCGTTACGCAACCGGGATGGATTCTTCATCCCGCCTTGCGCGACGCTTGAGCAAATGCTGACCATCGAGCTCGAGTGGATGAGGCGGGCGGATATTTGCATTCACCTCAATCAAGACGAGCGCGCATTTTTTCTACGTCTCTTGCCCGAAATCCGACACGCGTTGATTCATCCGGCAGTCCCGCCCGCCACGCGCTGCATCGGGGGGGCTAACATCGTAATCGTCGCGAGCAATAACTCCGCGAATTATCACAGTCTTCGCTGGTTCCTAGAGAGCGTCGCGCCGTTCGCGCCTGACGTTCCGATTTCAATATTAGGCAACGTCGACGCGGCGTTTCGAAAGCTTGATAGAGCGCTTTATAAAGCGAACCGAGATCGCTTCAAGGGTCGGGTCGACGACATTGCTGATGTTTACGCGGAGGCCGCATGCGTTCTGCTGCCAACAATCGAAGGCCATGGACTGTCCATCAAGGCTGTCGAAGCGCTTTCGAGCGGGGCGCCAATCATTGCCACGTCCCAGGCGTTCAGGGGGATTCACTTTGATCCGAGCGAACTTCGCAACCTGACGATCGCCGACACCGCCGCCGATTTCGCGGCGGCGGTGCGTGACGTGGAGGTTCGGCCGCAACGCCTCTCTGCTCGACGGGTAGAAAGCGACACGCATCGCTTTTACGCTGCAGCTTTCTCCTCCACGCAGTATGCGAATCGCCTTGGTGCGCTTGCGTGTGGGCTAATCTCTCGTGAGATGCGCAAAGTTGAAACAAAATGAAATTTGCTCGGCGCGACATCGGCGGAGGAAAGCCAGACATTCAAAGCGTTGGAGGCCTTCAAATGTCAAGGGCATCTCATCCGCAATCTCGGCAGTCGATCCAGATAGAGGCAGCGAGACTGGAGCAAAAAATCTGGACGCACTTCGTCGCGGAGACGCGCAATGAAGATGAGTTGCTGCGCACCTACCCCGTCGATGATCACAAGAAGCAGGTCTACATGAAGCTGAAAGAGCTGTATTGGACACTCTGGCGCTTGATTGGTCGCAAGCGATCATGGGCTGAAGGCCGACAGAAGTCACGTTCCATTCATTGTGAGCTTCCCCGTTTGACAAACGAGGACGCTGCTACCGCGTTAGAGTCTTGTTTTTTGATCACAGAATTAAATGTCATTCGGACCCCGATCAGCACTGATCGGGGTCCGCTGGGGCGCGCGATTGATCGGTTTCCAAAACCACGGCCATTTCCCGCATCGCTGGGCGCTCTTCTTGTCTTCGCGCTCTTTGGCGGCTTTCTGGAGCCAGCCCTCAGCAAGAGCAGGCCGCCCGCCCCTCCCTCGCCCGAACAGATGCAACTGAGTAACGGCCGAACGGCCATTTTCCTCGCTCAAAGGACGCCTGCGCCGCTACTGATTTTCTTGCATTCGGGCGGCGGAAACGCCAGCTTATCGCTGGCGACCTCCGGCTTCGCAACAGCAGCGCGGCGAGCAGGCGTCAGCTTGGTTTTCGGCGACAGTCGAGACGGCATATGGCGTTACAACGGACTAATGGGAACCGATGAGCGTTCCGACGAGGAGTATGTTTTGGAGCTGCGAGAGGCGTTGGTCGCGCGCGGCTATGGTTCAAAGGGGGTGTTCGTCGCCGGCTACTCCAACGGTGGAATGATCGCCTTGCAGACCGCGTGCGACCACCCCACGCTATTCGAGGGCGTGGCGATGATTTCCAGCGCAGTGCCTGCAGCGGTCGGCGAAAACTGCGGGGCTTTTCCCAGTCGTTTTGTGTTGGTGAACGGCACAGAAGACCCGATAATGCCGATA
>JBAWEN010000473.1:0-2864 GCA_049591215.1 Methylocystis sp.
GAGATGTTGCGCGCCTCGCTATAGCCGCCGAGCGCGCCGACATAGGCCACGCGGTCGCCGGGCCGAAACTCCTCGACGCCCTCGCCGACGGCGATCACCTCGCCGGCCCCTTCATGGCCGGGCACGAAGGGAAACTCGGCCGGGTAAGCGCCGGTCCGCCGGTAAATATCGATGTAATTCACGCCAATGGCGTGATGGCGCAGTTGAACTTCGCCGGGCCCGGGAGCGGGCAATTCGACGTCTTCGAACTGAAGAACCTCCGGGCCGCCGGGCCGATGCGCGCGAATGACCTTAACCATCGATTTTCTCCCCCGCTCCGCCGCCAAAACGCGAACATAGCCGAAAACCGCCGACGAATGACGGCGGCGCGACAAATAAACGCGCGAACCAACCCGCGCTCGCGCGCAAGCCGCCGCGGCGCTATATAGCCTCCAGGATGGAGTGACAGAGCTATGACGCAAGATCACGCAGGCGCGGCGCAAGTTGGGCGCAAGACGCAAATTCTAGTGGCGGGGGCCGGTTCCACCGGCGTCGCCGCGGCCCTTGCCTTCGCGCGCTCGGGACTGCGGGTCACGCTCGCCGGTCGTTTCCCGCCGCCGCTGCCGGGGCGCACCGTGGCCCTGTTCGAGTCCTCCGTTAGGTTTCTCGACGCGCTCGGAGCGCTGTCGCGCGTCAAGGAAAAAGCCTGTCCGATCGAGGCGATTCGCATGATCGACGACACCGGCCAGTTGCTGCCGACGCCCGACCTCACGCTGCGGGCGAGCGAGATCGACCTGCCGGCGCTCGGCGTCAACATCTCCAACGACGAACTGGTCGAGGCGCTGCTCCAAGTCGCGCGGGAGCGCGCGGCCTTCGACATCGTCGACGCCGATATCGCCGATTATGTTTTCGACGGCGACGGCGCCGTGGCTCTGCTGACCGACGGCCGCAAGATCGAGGCGGATTTCATCGTCGCCGCCGACGGGCGGCAAAGCCGCGCGCGGGCGGTCGCCGGGATCGACACGCAGGAATGGACCTATCCGCAAGTCGCGCTGACGATGCTGCTCTCGCATGAAGAGCCGCATGATAATATTTCGACCGAGTTTCACACGCGCTCCGGACCCTTTACGCTGGTGCCGCTGCAAGGGCGGGAGGGCGCGCCGCACCGCTCGAGCCTCGTTTGGCTGATGAGCGTCGCCGACGCGAGCCGCCGTCTGGCGAAACCGCGCGAGGAGCTTGAGTTCGAATTGGAGGACCGCGCCCATGGACGTTTTGGCGCGATGAAGATCGAAGGCGGGATCGGACAGTTCCGCATGGGCGGGATGCGCGTCTCGCATCACGCCATCGGTCGCGTCGCTCTCGTGGGCGAAACCTGCCACGTTTTCCCGCCGATCGGCGCGCAGGGCCTGAACCTTAGTCTGCGCGACGTGGCGGATCTGGAGGATTGTCTCGCGAGCGTCGATCTGACCAATCCCCGCGAACTGGCGGCGGCGCTGGCGCGCTACGACCGCCACCGGCGCGCCGACATAGGGTTCCGCACGCTCGGCGTCGACATATTGAACCGCTCGCTGATCATTCCGCACCTGCCGGTCGATCTCATGCGCGGCGCCGGGTTTTTGGCGATGACGGCGCTCGGCCCGCTGCGCCGGGCGGTGATTCGCGAGGGGGTGCTGCCGCATTTCCTGCTCCCGAGGCTCATGCGGGGCAAGCCCCCGAGCGCCGAGCGGCCCCGGCGGCGTTCGGCTCCGGCGAGGTAAAAATGGGACGCCATGCGAATGGGCGCCGGTTGCGGGTTCCCATTTGCTCCCCGCTCATATATGAGATGCCGCATCGCAATACTTGGCGTCCATGCCGCGTTCCGTTCGCGCCCCGTTAATTGGGGTCGTCGGAAACGGCGGTGATCGTCCCTTGAACAAGCATCGGCCTATCCATGAAGCTGCGCAACATCGCCATCATCGCCCACGTCGATCACGGCAAGACCACGCTCGTCGATCGTCTGCTCCAGCAGTCGGGCGCGTTCCGCGAGAACCAGCGCGTGGCCGAGCGGGTCATGGACAGCAACGACCTTGAAAAAGAGCGTGGCATCACGATCATGGCCAAGGCGACGTCGATCGCCTGGAAGGACACGCGCATCAATATCGTCGACACGCCCGGCCACGCGGATTTCGGCGGCGAGGTGGAGCGCATTCTGTCCATGGTCGACGGCGCCATCGTGCTGGTCGACGCAGCCGAGGGCCCCATGCCGCAGACCAAATTCGTGGTCGGCAAGGCGCTCAAGATCGGCCTCAAGCCCATCGTCTGCATCAACAAGGTCGACAAGCCGGACGCCCGCATCACCGAAGTGGTGAACGAGGTGTTCGATCTTTTCGCGGCGCTCGACGCCACCGACGAACAGCTCGATTTCCCAATCATCTACGGTTCCGCCAAACAAGGCTGGATGGCCGACGAGCCGACCGGCCCGCAGGATGGCATGGCGCCGCTGTTCGATCTCGTGGTCAAGCATGTGCCGCAGCCCAAGATCGAAGAAGGTGGTTTCCGCCTGCTCGGCACGCTGCTCGAGGCCAATCCCTATCTCGGCCGCATTGTCACCGGACGGGTTTTCGCCGGCAGCGTGAAGCCCAATCAGCAGGTCAAGGTGCTCGACCGCGAGGGCAAGGTGGTCGAAAATGGCCGCATTTCCAAGATCTTGGCGTTTCGCGGCATTGAGCGCCAGCCGATCGAGGAGGCGGAGGCCGGCGATATCGTGGCCATCGCGGGCCTCGAAAAATTCAACGTCGCCGACACGCTTTGCGCGCTCGACGTGAACGAGCCGTTGCAGGCGCAGCCGATCGATCCGCCGACCCTGTCCATGACCTTTCTCGTCAATGATTCGCCGCTCGCCGGCA
>JBAWEN010000474.1:0-7206 GCA_049591215.1 Methylocystis sp.
AGGGCACGCCGGGCGGCGCCAGCGCGCGCTTGCGCGGCCCGAGCGCCGATTGCAGCGCGCCGGGCGGCTCGTCCAGCAGAAAGCCGATCGCGTTCGAATATTGCGATTCATCCGAGCGCAGCGTCGGAATGCGCGCGGAAACGCTTTCGGACTGCGCGGTCGACGTCTGCGCGTCGAAGCCGGTGGCGACGCCCTTCCTCTGGCGCTCCTCCGCGACTTGCTGGATCTCTCGCGCGATCGCCAAATTCTCGTTGGCGATGGCGATCTGCGTCTGCGCGCCGCGCAGTTGAACGTAGTCGCGCGCCAGTTCCGCCAGCGACGAGACCAGCGTGTCGCGGCGCAGTTCGGCCGATTGGTCGACCTGCGCGTCGGCGGACTCGACCGAGCGCCGGACATGGCCCCACAGGTCGAGCTCCCAGGAGGCGTCGAAGCCGATGGTGTAATCGCTGATCGCCGGAATCGTCAGGGGCGTGGCGCTGGCGGAGGTGGACGGAGACAGCTTGCTCAGCAGGCCGGCGATGCCGTTCTGGCTGTAAAGCTCATATTGATATTTGGCGTCGGCATTGACCGAGGGCAGTTGCGCCGAGGCCGCGACGCCGCGCTGAAAGCGGCTTTCCGCCAGGCGAAGCGTCGCCGTCTTCACGTCGAGATTGGCCGCCGCGACGCGCGCTTCAAGTTCGGTCAGCACCGGATCGCGAAACGCCTCCCACCATGTCGGGTTTGGCGGCGCGGCCCCCCGCGCCTCCCGCGCGGAGAACGCGTCGTTCGGCAGGCCCGGATCGGGCGGCGCGAAATCGGGACCGACGTTGCAGCCGGCCAGCAGCGCCGCGGCGAAGGCGAGCGCGAGCGCGCGCCGCCCCCTCTCCCCGTTTTTACGGGGAGAGGGCCGGGGTGAGGGGCTCGGGGCGCAAACCGCGACGCCGGCCGGAGTCATCGGCATCCGGGGCGACGCCCCGAGCCTCTCACCCTGCCCTCTCCCCGCGGGCGGGGATAGGGTATGGCGCCCCAATGGAGTGCGTCGCGCCGCCATCAGTGCGCGCCTCCCGCAGCGGGCATCGCGGCTTTTTTCGGCGACACCAGGAAGCACAGCGGCACGATCAGGAACGACGCGACGGCGCAGTAAAGAAATATGTCGGAATAGGCCATGATGACCGCCTGCGAGCGGAAAGTCTGATAGACGCGGCCGATGGCGACATCGTGCACCGCGCCGGCCGCCCGCCCCAGCGACAGCAGCGTGCGCTCATAGCTGGCGATCAGCGCGGCGTAAGGCTGATTGAACGGCGTCATCCATTGCGACAGATAGGTCTGGTGGACCTGCGTGCGCTGGGTGACCTGCGATGTCGCGAGCGAAATGCCGACCGAGCCGAACACGTTGCGGAACATCGCGAACAGCGCGGTGCCGTCGCCGGTGAGTTCGCGTGGCAGCGTCAAGAAGGTCACGGTGGTGATCGGCACGAACATGAAGGCCAGCGCCCCCGTCTGCGCCATGCGCATCCACATCAGCGTGTTGAAGTCGATGTCGGGCGTCAGCTTCCTCGAAAAGAAAAAGGCGAAGCCCATGAGCGTGAAGCCGAGGGCGATGATGTAACGGGTCTGCATCCGCTTCATCATCTGGCCGACGATCGGTATCAGCAGGATGACCGCGACCCCGCCGGGCGATAGAATCAGTCCCGCCCATGTCGCGGTGTAGCCTAGCACCTGCTGCGCGAATTGCGGGATGATCACCGCGCTGGCGTAGAGAATGCCGCCCATCGCCGAGATCATCGCGCAGCCGGCGGCGAAATTGCGGTCGCGGAAGACGGTGAGGTGAACGATCGGCTTCTTGGCGACGCTCAGCCAGATGATCGCGCCGGTTATGCCAAGGAATGCCAGCACCGCCATCAGCCGAATCATGTTCGACTCGAACCAGCCGGCGTCCTCGCCGCGGTCCATCATCACTTCGAGGCAGCCGAGGCCCAGCGTGATCAGCGACAGGCCGATGAAGTCCATGCCGCGCGTTTTTTTGTTCTTCTCCCAGGGCGGGTCTTCCACCACGACGGAGACGAGAAAAACCGCGATCGCGCCGACCGGCACGTTGATGAAGAAAATCCAGCGCCAGCTCGCCTCGTCGGTGATGTAGCCGCCGAGCGTCGGCCCCAGCACCGGAGCGACGATGGTGGCGATGGCCGTGACGCCGAAAGCCGCGGCGCGCTTGGCCGGCGGGAAGGTGTCGAGGATGATCGCTTGCTGATTGGGCTGCATCCCGCCGCCAAAGAAGCCCTGCGCCAGACGGAAAATGATGAGCTGCGACAGACTGCCGGCTATGCCGCACAAAAACGAGCACACCGTGAACATGCCGATGCAGATCACGAAATAGCGCTTGCGGCCCAGGAGATCGCCGAGCCAGCCGGAGATGGTGAGCACGATGCCGTTGGCGACGAGATAGGAGGTGAGCGCCCATGTCGCCTCGTCCGCGCTCGCCGAGAGACTGCCGGCTATATGCGGCAGCGCCACATTGACGATGGTGGTGTCGAGAATCTCCATGAAGGCCGCGAGCGTGACGGAGACCGCGATCAGCCAGGGGTTGTAGGCCGGCTTCCACTCGGCGCGCGCGTCCTTGGCGGGCGCGTCCTTGGCGGGCGTCCGCGCGGCGGGCGTCGGTTGCGTTGGCGTTTGGGCGTCGCTCATTTCACGGTGACCTCGGGCTCGACCGAAATGCCCAGCGGCAGCGGCGATTTTGGATCGAGACCGCTGTCGATGACGATCTTCACCGGCACGCGCTGCACCACCTTGACGAAATTGCCGGTGGCGTTCTCGACCGGAAAGGCCGAGAACTTCGAGCCGGAGCCGAGTTGAATGCTGTCGACATGGCCGCGCAGATCGAGCGAGGGATAGGCGTCGACGCGGATGCGCGCGGGTTGTCCCGGGCGCATGTGGGCGAGCTGGTTCTCCTTGAAATTCGCGGTGACCCATATTTCCGGCGAGACGATCGTGAAAATCTGCTGGCCCGGCGCGACATAATTGCCCATCTCGACATTGCGCTTGGTGATCCAGCCGTCCTGCGGCGCCTCGACCACCGTCCAGGAAAGATTGAGATCGGCCTGATCGAGCCTGGCTTGCGCCTGCTCGATCTGCCCCTTCCCCTGGCCGACCTGCGCCACGGTCTCGCCGATCCGCTGCGGCACGGGCGAGTTCTGCGTGACTTGCGCGCTCGCCAGCATCACCTGCGCCTGCGCCTGTTTCAGCGCCGCCGTGGCGGCGTCGACATCCTGCCGCGTCGTCGCTTGTTTCGACAGGCTGCGCTGGCGGTCGTAATCGGCTTGCGCCTTTACGAGATTGGCGTTGGCGTTGGCGAGTTGCGCCTGCGCCTGCTCGAGCTGAGCGGGAAAATTCTTGCGGCCGATCTCCGCGCCAAATTGCTGCCCGGCGAATTGATGCTTCGCCGTCTCCAGCGAGCCTTCGGCGTTCTCGCGGTCGATCCGGTATTGCCGCGGGTCGATGTGAATCAGCGGCTGGCCCTTCTTGACGAACTGATTGTCGGTCACGTCGAGCGAGACGACGTTGCCGGCGACGCGCGGCGCGATGACGACGGCGCGGCCGTCGGTGTAGGCGTCGTCGGTGCTCTCGATGTTGCGATAGGCCCACCAGTAATAGAACCCGCCAAGCGCCAGCAGGGCGAGAATCACCAGACCGACGATCAGCGCCATTGGGCGCTTTTCCGGCTTCGCGACGGGTTCAGTGGCGGCGGGTTCGGCGGCGGCGGGTTCGGCGGGGGCGGATTCGCTGGTCATCGCGCGCCCGCCCGCCGTCCCGCGCGAAAAGCCGCCGCGCGTCTAAACATTGTCATTGATGGGACTATTCGGCACAATCAATCGCTCCGTCGTCGAAGCCGCGCGGCTTGTGTGTGGAGACTGCTGGGAACGACGCTTAACAGAACTCTTGGGTTCGCTTATAAACCTCACATGACGAGAGTCAATGCAACTCTCGCGCGGGAATCGGGGAAAAATCAAGATGATCAGCGAGGCTCCCGTCGCAAGGCGCATTCCGCGCGGCCGGCAAAGGCGCGAGCAATTGGTTTGCGTCGCCGAAAAGGTGTTTCTCGAACTTGGCTTCGCCGACAGCACGATGCAGACGATCGCGACGCGCGCCGGCGCCTCGAAGGAGACGCTCTATCGGCATTTCGCCAGCAAGGAGGCGCTTTTCGCCGAGATCATCGACCGCTGCTCGCAGCAGATTTCCGGCCCCGAGAGCGCGCTGTCGAGCAAGGCGCCGCCAAGGCGCGTGCTGTTCGAGCTTGGATGCGGCTTGCTGAGGCTGATAACGCAAAGCGAGTCCATGCCGCTGCTGCGCCTCGTCATCGCCGAGATCCCGCGAACGCCCGAGCTAGGCGCTATTCTCTACGCCAGGGGGCCCGGCATGACGCTCGACCGCCTGACCGAATATTTGCGCGCCGCGACCGAGCGCGGCGAACTCCATTGCACCTGCCCGGCGCGCGCCGCCAAGCTGTTCCTTGGCGCCGTCATCGCCAATTATCGCGTGCTGGTGCTAATCAATCCGCCGAAGACGCCGATCCCCGAATCGGAGATTCGCGACCACGTGCACGGCGCGGTCGCGATGTTTTTGGCCTATTACGCCCGCAAGTAGCGGCTTGAAGCGGCGCGGCCAAAAAGACCGGAGCGGCGCGGCCAAAAAGACTTATGAAGGCGACCACGACCTGGAGACGGTTTCATAGGCCCAAATGGCGCCGCCAAGCTGGTGTTTGCCGAGCGTGCAGAGGAATTCGGCGAGCGGCTTCCAAAGCCGGCGCGGGACGTAACGCAACCATTTGAGGTCGTCGGCCGACTCCACTGGGTGATCCAGGCGCGACGAACTCATAACGGCATGGCGGTTCGAAACTTCACGATTGATTAGGTCGAGCGTCGCGCTATCAATATTAGGAAGCGCGGCGCTCCATTGAATTGGAAGCGCGTCGAACAACTGCGCGAACTCCTCGAGGCCGTCGCGTTTCGCGTCGTGATGCGCCAAGTCGTAAAGCTCTGGAAGATATTCGTCAGCCAAACATAAGGTCGACAGCGGTTCTATCTCTTCGTATTTGCGTATCTTTTCCCATCGCTCCACTGGCGTGCGCAAAAGGCAGTTGCAGTGGACAAAAAATGCATTTTCAGGAGCTAATGGAAAAAATCGCGGACTTTCAAACCCCACCGTATGGATGCGGTTGATGTATTTGACTCTATCGACACGATGAAACCGTCCCTGCGGGCCGAGATATTCAGGCGCCTGCGGATGTCTAAAACATCCAGGAGCGCGGCTATAGAAAATGTCGCCTTCGTGAACGAATAATTCGCGTCTCGAAATGTTCCAAGCCTGATTAAGCGACTTGACCCCGATGGAGGAAACCCATCGCAATAGGGCTGCTGACGGGAATTCATCATCGTCCAAGCGAAGTATCCATTCCGCTTCAGCGTGTCGTGAGGCAAATTCGATCATTCCGGCTTCAACGAAATCTCCCGCTGGAGTGAACGGAATTAGGTTGGCCGACATGTCGCGCAATATATCGAGCGTCGCGTCTTGGCTTCGCGTATCAACGATGTAAATGGGCTCGATTCCCAATCTTCGGTAAGCATTTAGGAACGTCCCGATCCATCTGGCGCTATCGCGCGTCGGAATTGCGACCTTTACGCTTGGCATGTCCTTAAAAATCTCCAACCAACCTGCATATCGTCGAACCAGTCGGTTATTCGCCGTCTCGAGTCAAGCCATTCGATCCGACAACGACAACTTGGAGCAAGCTCCGAAAAAGTTCATAGACTTTTTCGATAAGAGCTTGCTATAACATATTGATCTTGAGCGATTTCTTATCGTTCGAACGATTCCATTGGAACGGAAAGCGCTCTAGCCGCCAATAGGATAATGACATAAATATAACGACATATGAGAACAGGCGGATCGCCGGCCGCCGCCTCTCCCCCACTTGCGCGAAAGTATTCGCGCGGCGAATTGATCGGGCGGAGTTCGTATTACAGTATCGGCGGAGCAACGCGGCGAGACGACGATTGAACACCGCCGCGCCGCGAGGTTGTCAGATCGGCGGGAAGCAGGCAGACTATGGGCCGCGGTTCGGGGATGTTCATTGATGGCGGAATCAAATTCGGAGCGCGTTCGGCTCGCCCTCGCCAACAATGGATTCGTTTTGGCGCGGCGCTGCTGTGTCGCCCTGCTTTTCTCCGCCGCCATTCTCTCGCCCCCTTTGTCCGCCGCGACGGCGATGGCCGCGACCGCGAAGCCCGGATTCGTGATCCAGGCGGAGAAGAATTATCGTCAGGCGCGACAAGCCGCGCGGGCCTTGGAACATGATCTCAATCGACTGAACCAGCAAAAGACGCGAGAAGGCCAACGCGCGCTGGCCCAACACGGGCAGTGGATCGAACCGGCGGGCTTGTGGCGAAAGACGCGCGCCGCCGAGCGGAATTTGGCGTTCGCGCGCATGCGCGAACACCACGCGCGCACCGAATTGAACGCCGCGCTAAACACGGCTCGGACAATGCGGGTCGGAGGATTCCCGAAGGGAGAGTTCCAACCTTCGACGTCGTGGTGGCCGTGGTGACGGGCGCCCGTCGGAAAACAAGCTAATCCAAGCGCGCGCTCCCTCTCCCCGCGAGCGGGGCGAGGCGCCAGGCCGGCGCGATGGTCGGTCCTCAGTTCGCGCTAGCCACGACCGCGAGGCGGCGGATTTCGCCGTTCTGATAGGCCTGCAGAAAGGCGCGGTAGTTTCTAAACGACACGCAACCGTTGGAGTCGCCGTTGGGGCCAAGCATGAAGGTGTGCGCGAGGAGGCCGGCCCGTCCATAGACATTGCCGCCGAGCGGCGTGAGACGCAGCGCCTGCACGCCATGGAAAAGCTGCTCGCGCGGCGTCAGCGCGTAGACGGTCGGCGGCGTGGCGCCGCGCATTTTCTGAGTCACGGAGCGCGGATCGTCGAGCATGCTGCCGAGGCCCGAATGCGCCTCCAGCCGCGTTCCATTTGGCAGATAGACCGTATGCGCGGAGATGTCGTAGACGGCGGTGAATTGATCATAGCGCGCGGTCGGGCTCGACATGGAAATGACGCTGCGCGCGGCTGTCGTCACGCCGCCTTCCGCCGGCGCGTAACCGAGCGCGGCGCTGGAGGTTTGCGACTGCGGCGCTCCGCCGAACAGCTTCTCGAGGAAGGTGCGGTTGTCGTCGGCC
>JBAWEN010000475.1:0-11371 GCA_049591215.1 Methylocystis sp.
GCGCCGCCGAGAATGAAGCCGCGCGCCTCCATGCCGGCCACCTTATCCATCTTCGACCCAGACCAGGGCTGCACCAGCTCGTCGACCGCGCGGCGGAACGCCCGCGCGTCGCCGAGCAGAGTCGTGATGTCGCGAAACAGAATCCCCTTTTTGGGATAGTCTGGAATGGTGCGGATGGCGGCGGAGAGCGGCATTTGCGAATCCCATGGGAAATATTGGCGTAGCGACTTCATAGCGCATCGGCGAGAAAAACGCACCGCCAAGGTTTTGGCCGGCGCCGCGGTGCGCGGCCCTCGTTACAGCCCGTCGCGGACGAAGACTTGCTTTTGTCTTGCGCCGAACGGCGGATGCTTCGTTCGACAAATAGCGCGCGTCGCGGGCTTGTCGCTTTACGCCAGTGTGACCGAGTTGCAACACTGGTCAACTATTTCATTCCAAACGGGAGGCGCCTCCCGGTGAGGGCGCCGCGGAATTATGCACGCGCCCGATGTCGCGCCACTTTTCGCGCCTGTCGCTCAGTCCCGCGGACGACTCCGCGAACTGGGGAATTAGTTCAACAATAACAACCAAGTATGATTCACACTAAAATATGCGAAAACTGTCCGCGACCGATTTGACCAAGGCGCGATTGCTTATTCCATGGGCGGAACGCACGAGACATCGCATCGCGAACATAAGGAAATTGTTACTGCCCATAAGGAAAAGCGAATTGAGCGCAAATAGCGACCGAATAACATTTGATCACTGCGCGATGACGCGACTGCTCGCTGATTTGCTCGAAGGAGCCCTCTCATGTCCAAACGAATTCCGACTTCCCTGCTGACGCTGCTGGCGTTTCCAGCCGCGGCGAGCGCCGCCGATCTTCCGTCGCTGAAAGCGCCGCCCGCCCCGCCGCCGCCGATCTTCTCGTGGGATGGCGTCTACTTGGGAACGCATGTCGGATATGGTCTGAATACAATCTCGGAACAGGCGACCGATCTCGTTCCTGGCTACGCCGGCCTTGGAAATCCCGTTGGCGACTCACAGAATTATTCGGCGCGAGGCCCGCTGACCGGCTTTCAGCTCGGGTACAATAAGCAGTTCGGGAATTTCGTGCTGGGCGGCGAGTGGGATGTCGAATTTGCGGGCCAGAACACCGCCAAGACGACGTTCGGCACGCTTGGCCTGGCGACCGGTGGTCCCGTCCAAACCAACATCCAGGACACTTTCCGCTGGTCGACGCGCGCGCGTTTTGGCTATGCCGATGGCCGGGCGCTCTATTACGTCACCGGCGGCATGGTCGACGGCGGATACAGCCTGAAGCATTATTACTCGAACGTCTCTGGCGCGACGCCTTACACGCCCGGCACCGATCTCAACTCGACGCCGATCAACGCCTTCACCACCAGCAACTTCGGCAACAGCGGCTCGTTCAACATCGAGCGCTTCGGCTGGACCGTCGGCGCCGGCATCGAATACGCCTTCACCGACAAATGGTCGGCCAATGTCGAATATCGCCATAACGACTTCGGCACGGCCACCGTCACTTCGAACCTTTTCCCGGGCCTGACCTTCCGCGAACGGTCTTACGAAGACACCGTGCGGCTCGGAATCAACTATCATACGGGCTTGCCGCTGTTCGTGACGTCATTGCCGGCCGCGCCTGTCGAAGCGCCCAAGGGCCCAACCGCGCCCAAGGCCGCCGCTGTCCCGCCGCCGCCACCGGACCCGACATTCATCGGCCGTCTCTATCATGCCTATGCGGACGAATGGGGTCTCGACTCCCCGCCGGCCGACCCCAACGCGCCTCCGAGCCGCCGCCCCTATTTCCCGCCGGCGCCCGAGACGCAGCCGCCTTATCCGTTCACGGAATGGTCGTTCGGTGGTTCACAGACGATCGGCGCGACATTGCCGAATTCGGTGGACTCCCCGCTCATGAAGGCGCTGAGCCCGACGCCCGTGGGCAATTTCCTCGAAGACAACCACGTGCAGATTTACGGCTGGGTCAATCCGGGCTTCAACATCAGCACGGCCAAATCAATGCCCGGAGCGCTGATCGGCGGCAACAACCCCGTCACATATTCCTATCAGCCGAACGTGCTGCAGCTCGATCAGGTCGTCACGATCATCGAGCGGCTGCCCGACGAGGTGCAGAAGGATCACTGGGACTGGGGCTTCCGCCTCTCGCCGCTCTTTGGCGAAACCTACCGTTACACGACCGCTTTCGGCATCTTCAGCGACCAGTTGCAAAAATGGAACAAGTTCGCGGGCTTCGACGTCCCGATGGTCTATGGCGAGCTGTATCTTCCCTGGCTCCTAGAGGGGACGAACATCCGCTTCGGCCGCTACATCTCGCTGCCCGACATCGAGGCGCAGCTCGCGCCGAACAACTATATGTATTCGCACTCGATGACGTACGGCTTTGACAATTACACCAACACCGGCGTCGTCATCTCGCAGCAGGTCAACAAGAACGTGATGGTCCAATTCGGAGTGTCGAACGGCACGGAGGCGACGTTCTGGAACGCGCGGCAGCAATTCTATCCGGCGGTCCAGGGCGGCACTCTCTACCAGCCGGCGCCCGGCGTCTTCGCCACGACGACGACGCAGTCCTATTATCAAGGCCAGGTCGATCCGGGCGTCAAGCCGACGTTCACGGCATGCGGACGCTATCAAACCGACAGCGCCTACGACAATCTGTATATCTGCGCCAACGGCCTCAACACCGGCACATATGGATACAACAACCTGCAGTGGTATGGCTTCACCTACTACCACAAGTTCGACGAGCTCTGGCACATCGCCATCGAGTTCTGGCACATGCACGAGAACAATGTGCCGAACGTCAACAGCATCGCGAACTCGACGATCGGACTGACCACGCCGAATCCCTTCTACTACATGGCCAATGCGCCGGCCTTGGCGCAGTGTCCGGGCAATCCCAACGCGACCTGCACAGCGCGCGAGTGGTCGACCGTCGCTTACTTGAACTACAAGATCACGCCGATGGACAACATCTCCTGGCGCGCGGAGTATTTCGACGACATCAACGGACAGCGCACGGGAACGAAAACCTCCTACTTCAACTATGCGATGGGCTGGCAACACTGGTTCTCGCCGACCATCGAGATTCGGCCCGAGATCGCGTGGTACAATTCGCTGAACGCGCCCGCCTTCCAGACCTCGGCGCCCCTGCTCGGCGGCGTCGGCACGAAGAGTCACATCGCGGTCTTCTCGGCTGACTTGCTCTGGCATTACTAAGGTGGTCGTCGTTTGAAGCCTCGGGGCCTGGCTCGCGGCCAGGCCCCGAATTTTTTGGGACGGATGGATTGCGCCCGCTCCCGGCATCCGCCGTTTCAAGCATGAAAATTTATGACTTTCCTAATGCGCGACGAAATGTTCGCAATAGCTCCCTTATACCATCCAGCCGCAATGTTCCGCATCGAGACGGGAAATTGGACCTGTTCGCATGCGCATTTTGGTGGTCGAAGACGAGCCTCACACGCAAAGATTCCTGCGGGCCGCGTTGACGGCGAGCGGGTACGAGGTTCTTGATTCCGCGACTGGAAAGGAAGCCCTGGTTCTTATCGCCGAATGGGCGCCCGACATTGTCGTTCTCGATCTTGGGCTGCCCGACATGGACGGCAAAAAGCTCATTCGCAAAATTCGCGCGAGTTCGCCACTTCCGATCATTGTCATATCGGCGCGCGACAGCGAGGCGGAAAAAATCCTGACGCTCGACACGGGCGCCAATGATTATTTGGAGAAGCCGTTTGTCATAGGCGAGTTTCTGGCGCGCGTGCGCTCGGCGCTGCGCAATGTGACGCAAGACCGGGTGATCCAGGCGGGCGGCCTCGTCATAGACACGAAAACGCGCTCCGTGAAAAGAGACGGCGCCGCGGTCAAGCTGACGCGGACCGAATATAAGCTTCTTGTCGCGCTCGCGCGCCGAGCCGGACAGCCGCTCGGCCATGAGGAAATTCTGAAGGCCTTATGGGGCGCGCGGCGTCCCGAGGACGTGGGACACCTCCGGGTCGTCGTCCGGCAATTGCGTTTGAAGATCGAGATCGATCCATCCGAACCCCGAATGCTCGTGACGACGCCGGGGATCGGCTATGTTTTATTCGGAACGAAGCCTTGAAGAGCCAGGACAACGAAAAGACGCTCCAGCATTTTTCCGCGATCCGGCGCGAAGACCAAAGCTCTTGGAGCGGCGCTGGAAATCAAGTTCCGGCTTGCTTCCCGTTCAGCCGGGCCATCACCGCGTCGAGCTTTTTCAGCAGCGCGGGGTCGCGCGCCTCGGGCGCCGTCAGAATCGCATTGTCGAGCGCGCGATCCGAGCCGTTGGGACAGGCTTCGTGCTCGGCCGGAAAATCGCGCAGCAACCGCGCCAGCAAGCGGCTCGCGGCCTGCGCGTTGGCCCGCACGACCTCGATCACCGCCGCCACGTCGACGTCGTCGTGTTCGGGATGCCAGCAATCGAAATCCGTCACCATGGCGATGGTCGCGTAGGAAATCTCCGCTTCGCGCGCGAGTTTCGCCTCAGGCAGAGCGGTCATGCCGATCAAGTCGTAACCGGCGGCCTTATAGGCCAATGATTCGGCGTAAGTGGAAAACTGCGGACCCTCGATGCAGACATAGGTTCCCCCTGGCGCGCAAGCGATTTGCTCGGCCCTGGCGGCGGCCAGAATGCGCTCGGAAAGCTTCGGCGCGACTGGATGCGCCATCGAGACATGGGCCACGCATCCATTGCCGAAAAACGAGGAGTCTCGCGAAAAGGTGCGGTCGACGAATTGATCCGCGGCCACGAAGAGTCCGGGATAGAGCTCGGATTTAAACGAGCCGCAGGCTGAAACCGACACGATGTCGGTGACTCCGGCCCGCTTTAGGGCATCGATATTGGCGCGGTAGTTAATGCCCGAGGGCGAAAACCGATGTCCGCGCCCGTGACGCGCCAGAAACACCACGCGGGTTTCGCCGATCGTCCCAAAACGCAGAGCCTCGGAAGGGGCGCCCCACGGGGTCTCGATATTCTCTTCGCGTATATTTTCAAGCCCCGGTAGATCGTAGACTCCCGACCCGCCAATGACGCCCACGATCGCCGCTGCCATGTCCGCCCCCGCGTTTTCACGCATTTTCGTGCGCTCCGCGCGTTTATCGCGCAAAAGCGAGCATGTCGCTAGCTTTTCCGACTCCGCGCCGCGCTTGGGCCGCGCGGACAGGGTTGCGCCACAAAATGGCCTGTGTTAGGGGACGCTCGCATTGGAGCGAAGGCGTTGCGGCCTTGGTTCCTCACCCTGACCTTATCGTCGCTTGAACGCTCCAAATTCCGCCGCCGCGCTAACGGCGCGACCGGGAGAGTTTAAAGCGGCCCCGATCTTAAAGAGCAAAACCAAGTGGCTCAAGACGGAGTCGACCTTTCCGGCGTAGCGGGACGTTACGCCTTTGCCCTCCATGAGTTGGCGTCCGAGCGAAACGCGACCGGAGAAGTCACGCAAGCGCTCGCCGCCTTCCAGCGATTGCTGGGCGAGAGCGCGGATCTGCGCCGTCTGGTGGAGAGCCCGGTGTTTTCCGCGGCCGAGCAGGTGAAGGCGCTGGACGCGGTGCTGTCTGCGGCGCAGATCGGCGGAATCACCGCCAATTTCATCCGCCTGGTCGCGACAAAACGTCGCCTCTTCGCGCTCCCGGGGATCATCTCCGCCTTCCAGCGCCTCGAAGAAAAGGCCAAGGGCGTGGTGCGCGCGGAGGCGACCGTCGCCGCGCCGATGAGCTCGGATCAAGAAGCCGCGCTGCGGCAGACCCTGGCCGCGGCGACAGGCGGCAAGACGGTCAGTCTCAACGTGAAGACGGACGCCTCTATCATCGGCGGCATCATCGTCAAACTCGGTTCGCGCATGGTCGACGCCTCCTTGAAGACCAAGCTCAATTCTATTCGCACACGTATGAAAGAGGTCGGCTGATGGTGGATATCCGCGCCGCAGAAATTTCGGCGATCCTCAAGAATGAGATCGCTAATTTCGGCAATGAAGCCCAGGTGAGCGAGGTCGGTCAGGTGCTGTCGGTCGGCGACGGCATCGCCCGCGTTTATGGTCTCGACAATGTTCAGGCCGGCGAGACGGTCGAGTTCGAGAACGGCGTGCAGGGCATGGCCCTCAACCTCGAGACCGATAATGTCGGCATCGTGATTTTCGGCGCCGACCGCGACATCATGGAAGGCCAGACGGTCAAGCGCACCGGCGCCATCGTCGAGGTGCCGGTCGGCCGTGAACTGCTCGGCCGCGTCGTCGACGCGCTCGGCAATCCGATCGACGGCAAGGGGCCGATCAACGCCACGAAGCGCTCCCGCGTCGACGTCAAGGCGCCCGGCATTATTCCGCGCAAATCGGTGCATGAGCCGATGGCCACCGGCCTCAAGGCCGTCGACGCGCTGATCCCGATCGGACGCGGCCAGCGCGAACTCATCATCGGCGACCGCCAGACCGGCAAGACCGCGATCGCGCTCGACACGATCCTGAATCAGAAATCCCTGAACGACGGCGACGACGAGAAGTCCAAGCTCTATTGCGTCTACGTCGCCATCGGCCAGAAGCGCTCGACCGTCGCGCAATTCGTGAAGGTGCTCGAAGAGCGCGGCGCGCTGGAATATTCGATCATCGTCGCCGCCACCGCTTCCGACCCCGCGCCGATGCAGTTCCTCGCGCCGTTCTCGGGCTGCGCCATGGGCGAATTCTTCCGCGACAACGGCAGCCACGCCGTGATCATTTACGACGATCTGTCCAAGCAGGCCGTCGCCTATCGCCAGATGTCGCTGCTGCTGCGCCGTCCCCCGGGCCGCGAAGCCTATCCGGGCGACGTGTTCTACTTGCACTCGCGGTTGCTGGAGCGCGCGGCCAAGCTCAACGACGAGCGTGGCGCCGGTTCGCTCACCGCCTTGCCGATCATTGAAACCCAGGCCAACGACGTCTCGGCCTATATTCCGACCAACGTGATCTCGATCACCGACGGCCAGATATTTCTCGAGACGGATCTATTCTACCAGGGCATTCGCCCGGCGGTGAACGTGGGTCTGTCGGTGTCGCGCGTCGGCTCGTCCGCCCAGACCAAGGCGACGAAGAAGGTCGCCGGCAAGATCAAGGGCGAACTGGCGCAATACCGCGAAATGGCGGCATTCGCGCAGTTCGGCTCCGATCTCGACGCCGTGACGCAACGCCTGCTCAATCGCGGCGCGCGTCTCACCGAACTCTTGAAGCAGCCGCAATTCTCGCCGCTGAAGATGGAAGAGCAGACGTGCGTGATTTACGCCGGCGTCAATGGCTATCTCGATCCGCTGCCGGTGAACCGCGTGCGCGCCTTCGAGGATGGACTGCTGGCTTTGCTGCGCTCGTCGCACAATGACCTTCTGGAAGCGATCCGCACGTCGAAGGATCTGTCCGACGATTCGGCGGCTAAGCTAAAGAGCGTCGTCGAAGGCTTCGCCAAAACTTTCGCGTGATAGTTTCCCTCTTCTCGCGTGCGAGAAGAGGGAGTTCGCCGCGTCTCGATCCGTTAATGGTCCTGCGCTCCTTTTGGGCGCAAGAAAACCTTAGAGCAAGAAGCTAGCCCATGGCCTCGCTGAAGGATCTTCGTAACCGCATTTCTTCCGTCAAGGCGACGCAGAAGATCACCAAGGCGATGCAAATGGTCGCCGCCGCCAAGCTGCGCCGCGCGCAAACCGCGGCCGAGGCTGCGCGCCCCTATGCCGAGCGCATGGAAAGCGTCCTCGCCAACCTCGCGGGCGGCGTCGTTGGGGGACCGCAACTGCTCGCTGGAAACGGTCGCGACGACACGCATCTTCTGGTCATCGCCACCGCCGAGCGCGGATTGTGCGGCGCCTTTAACTCTTCGATCGTGCGTCTCGCGCGCGAGCATATCGTCAGCCTGCAAGGCCAAGGCAAGACGGTCAAGATTCTCTGCGTCGGCAAAAAGGGCTACGACCAGCTCCGCCGGCAATATGAGAAGGACATCATCGAACTGATCGAACTGCGCGGCCTGCGTCAAATCGGCTTTGACACCGCCGATCCGATCGGCAAGAAGATCATCAAGTTGTTCGAGGACGGCGCCTTCGATGTCGCGACGCTGTTCTTCTCGCGGTTCAAATCGGTGATCGCGCAAATTCCGACGGCCTTGCAGCTGATCCCGGCGCAGATTCCGGTCAATGAAAATGAGGCGGCTGTGACCGGCGCGCAATCCGCCTATGAGTACGAGCCGGGCCAGGACGAAATTCTCGCCGAGCTGCTGCCGAGAAACATCTCGGTGCAAGTGTTCCGCGCGCTGCTGGAGAACGCCGCGTCCGAACAGGGCTCGCGCATGAGCGCGATGGACAGCGCGACCCGCAACGCCGGCGACATGATCCGCAAGCAAACGATGCAGTACAATCGTTCGCGGCAGGCGATGATCACCAAGGAACTGATCGAAATCATTTCGGGCGCCGAAGCGCTCTGACGAAAAAGAGTGAGGACTAACATGGCATCGGGCAATCTAGCCACGGGGCGCATCACCCAGGTCATCGGCGCCGTCGTCGACGTGCAGTTCGACGGGCATCTGCCGAAAATCCTGAACGCGCTGGAAACGGACAACCACGGCAACCGCCTCGTGCTCGAAGTGGCGCAGCATCTTGGCGAGAATTCCGTGCGCACCATCGCGATGGACACGTCCGAGGGTCTCACCCGCGGCCAGCCGGTCACGGACACCGGAGCGCCGATCTCGGTGCCGGTCGGCGATGAAACGCTGGGCCGCATCATCAATGTGATCGGCGAGCCGGTCGACGAGGCGGGCCCGCTCCACACTTCGGGGCGCCGCGCCATTCACCAGCCGGCTCCGTCCTATGCCGAGCAGGCGACCGAGGCGCAGATTCTCGAAACCGGCATCAAGGTCGTCGATCTGCTCGCGCCTTACGCCAAGGGCGGCAAGATCGGCCTGTTCGGCGGCGCCGGCGTCGGCAAGACCGTGTTGATCATGGAGTTGATCAACAACGTCGCCAAGGCGCACGGCGGTTATTCGGTGTTCGCCGGAGTCGGCGAGCGCACGCGCGAAGGAAACGACCTTTATCACGAAATGATCGAGGGCGGCGTCAACAAGAAGGGCGGCGGAGCGGGTTCCAAGTGCGCGCTGGTCTATGGCCAGATGAACGAGCCGCCGGGCGCGCGTATGCGCGTGGCGCTGTCGGGCCTCACCGTGGCCGAGGATTTCCGCGATCGCGGCCAGGACGTTCTGTTCTTCGTCGACAACATCTTCCGATTCACCCAGGCGGGTTCGGAAGTGTCGGCGCTTTTGGGCCGCATTCCGTCGGCGGTGGGCTACCAGCCGACCCTCGCCACCGACATGGGCGCGCTGCAGGAGCGCATCACCACCACCAACAAGGGCTCGATTACTTCGGTGCAGGCGATTTACGTGCCCGCCGACGACTTGACCGACCCGGCGCCGGCCACCTCCTTCGCCCATCTCGACGCGACCACGGTTCTGTCGCGCTCGATCGCCGAAAAGGGCATTTATCCGGCGGTCGATCCGCTCGACTCGACCTCGAGGATGCTTTCGCCGATTATTGTCGGCGAGGAGCATTACGATATCGCCCGCAAGGTGCAGTCGACCCTGCAACGCTATAAGGCTCTTCAGGACATCATCGCCATTCTCGGCATGGACGAACTGTCGGAAGAGGACAAGCTGACGGTGGCCAGCGCCCGCAAGATTGAGCGCTTCCTGTCGCAGCCTTTCCACGTCGCCGAAGTCTTCACCGGCTCGCCGGGCAAGCTGGTGTCGCTCGCCGACACGATCAAGGGCTTCAAGGGCCTTGTCGCCGGCGAGTACGACCACCTGCCCGAGGCGGCGTTCTATATGGTTGGGACCATCGAGGAGGCGGTTGAAAAGGCCGCCAAGCTCGCCAAGGAAGCGGCGTAATCCATATCGATTTGGACTGGCCGGAGCTTTGCTCCGGCCGGAGCGACATTGATCACCGCCGTCGGAGACAGACATGGCCGCATTTCACTTCGAACTCGTCTCTCCTGAAAAGCTGCTGTTTTCGGGCGAGGTCGAGCAGGTCGTCGCGCCGGGCGCCGACGGGCAATTCACCGTTCTAAAGGATCATGCGCCTGTCATGACGACGCTGAAGACGGGCGTCGTGCGGATCGACGCGGGCGGGACGGTCGAGAAGCTTTTCGTGCGCGGCGGCTTCGCGGATGTGAGCGCCAAGGGGTTCACGATTTTGGCCGAGCAGGCCGTCGCCGTGGCCGATGTGGACGTCGCCAAGCTTGACGCCGACATAAAGGACGCGCGGGAAGACGCGGCCGACGCCAAGACCGAAGACGCCCGCGTTTCGGCGAACGACAAGCTGGCTCAACTGTCGGAGCTTCGCGCGGCGGTTGGCGTCTAGGCCAGGTTTTGTTGGATTCCCCATCGCTCGGATGACGCCATCCGAGCGCCAAATCGCGCTAGCCTCGCCCCAAGCGTCAATCGGCCTGGATGAGCACTTCCGGCATCTCGTCGTTCTCTTCACGATCGAGTCCGTCCTCCTCGGCGATTTTAACGCCGGTGATGCAAACTTCCTCGTCATCTACGACAACCTCGACTGGCTCCAGTCGCTCGCCCTTACAGGGGCCGTCGTTGCAATGGCCGGTCGCGATGTCGAATTGCGCGCCATGCTTGCCGCACAATAGATAGCGCTGGCTGGGGTCGAGAAATTGCTTTGGTTCGAAATCGAGCCGCGTTCCCTGGTGCGGGCAACGGTTTACATAAGCGTAAAGCTTTCCGGCCTGCCGGGTCACGACGATCGGGAAGGGGACAATTTCGCCCCCGTCGTCCACGCGCGCAAGCACGAAGCCTAAGGCGCGCCGCTTGACGACATCGTTAACGTGGCAGACGGCATAAATTTCGCGGACTTGCTCCATCTGGACATCTCCGTGGCGCGGCGGAACCTGTCCCCGCCGCCAATTGGAGATGCAATTTCCTTACCTCCCGCATGAAAGCCCGTCCCCCGGGTGACCCGTCAGTGCAAACTGACGGTCATCAGTTTGTTTTCCCATGCGTTGGCAAGGGCGCCCTCTTTCGTGTCCGCTAGTACGATTGGCGAGCCGTCGGCGGACAGCAAAGCGAACACGGTCAAACCGGGACCAATCTCAGGAGCCTCCGGATAGAGCCGCGTCACATCCTCCGAGCGCATGGAACGCACATAGGCGATAGCGCCATCTCCCAGATGGGCGAATTGTTCAGGGGTCAGCCGTGGCGTCCGGCTCTCGGGGGCGGTTTTTGCTTGCATAGTCACTCTCCTGGGCGGTTTGTCGCAAACCCGCCGCTTTGGCGCCTGCGCCGCAGCGCGCTCCTGAATATAGATACGAACGGCCAAGGATATTTAAAGAGCTCC
>JBAWEN010000476.1:0-18661 GCA_049591215.1 Methylocystis sp.
GGCGATCGTCGACGGGATCGGAGCCCTTGCCGACGGCCGCCAGCGTCGCCAGCGCGGCCGCGCGCGCCCCGTCCACAGTCATCACGCCGAACCGTCCTAGAGTGAGCCGGCGCTGGCGTCCGGTCTCATTGCGATATTTGACGATGAAAGAGCGCACGCCGCTCGGCAAGGCGACCAGCCCGAAGCCTTTTTGACTCGGAATCCCAAAGGATTAGCCGCTCGCCGCCGAGCGGGAGCGCGTCAATCAGACGCTTCGTGATCTTCGGCATTTGGACGGCTCGCGGACGGCTTTGGACGGCTTTGGACGGCTGGCGTTTTTTTGCAACTCTTTGACCTAACGTCCGTTTCTACGGCTTGGACGGCTTGGACGGCTTTTAGCCCCTACTGTCCTACTGCAACTTGCAACGCGCGAGCGCGGAGGTGGACGCGGCGAGCAACCCCCAACCCACTGACGGGCGGACCGTGTCACCATTGTGTCACCAGAAGGGAGAGAATAGCGCCGTAGACCATCGAAAGCCATCGTAAAGCCGTATGAGCGAAATCATACATTTAGCGTAAAGCAGCGTAGTCCACAGTAAGCCACGGGGCTATGTGTCTTAGACTTTTAATCAGAGGGTCCCGGGTTCGAGCCCCGGCGCGCTCACCAAACAAAGAGTGAAGCCAAAATCCGCGATCCAACAAAGCCCCGTTATGCCGCTTTGGACAACATGCGCCCCTCGGTTCGTTCACTCGGCGCGCGGGTCTCGATGCGCCGACGTGACGCCGGACCGGCGGGAGCATATGGCGGCGGGAATGGGGCGATGGCTCGAAAAAGGCCCGGCTCAACGAGGCTGGCCGGGCAAAGTCATCAACGGGAGGTTTCCCGTCCCATGATTGCATGTCGTCACGACGCCGGCGCGTTTCAAGACGCCCCACCAAACGCAAAACGGCCCGCCTTTACATCCGAGGCAGGCCGTCGAGGCGTTTAGTGCTGTCAAATGAGGAGATTGAAACGCTGTTAACATGGATGCGGTTGTCGCCGGGAGCAAAAGCAATCTTAATTTTTGGTTAACGCCTGAGCGCAAAGCGGTCTGTCGTACATCCGGCGCGCGAAATCGTCTCCCGCGCCTTTCACGTTTTCGCTAGCCGTGTCATTTTCTGAAGAGGTCGTCAGCGGCTTCGTTTCCAAGGCAAGTCCAGTCGTCAGGCCGAGAATAGATGCGCGGCGCATAGTGATTGCACACGACACAGAAAAGCTAAGATCAAGTTGCAGCAAACATCAGCCACAATTGGGGTTTCTCGATAGAGCTAGCTCCTGGGGCTTCATCCGAGCGCGGGCTACTGCATTGGACTCGGCGCTAGGGAAGTATTTTTTCGGACTACAAGTCGTCGCCAAATGTCCGCGGCGCGAAGTCCGCTTCCTGTGTTGATTGGCCTGAGAGATCGCTCGGGCGAACACGACCAGAGGACACAAGCATGAACGCGTTTCTTGATAAACGAGACTTTATGGCCGAGCTGGACGAGTTTGAAAAGCATTTGCTCCGTTCGGGCATCACGCCGGAAAGCAAGGATGGCGCGCTCGCCGACCTTCCGCCACTCGTCGCCCGGAGAGAGGACGGCCGCCAGTCAGTTGTCGAAGCGCAAGGCCCGCGTCTGGTGGAAGCCCGGCGGAATGATGGAGATCCGGGGAAGAGCGAAACTGAAAAGCTGGGGTCCGTTCGGCGGGCCGATTTTGCCGCGATCGAAGCCAAGTTGAAGCATGTTCGACAAGAGGCGGCGAAGGCGGAGCCATTGGGGACCGCGACTTTAAATGTTATTCCGAGCCTCGTTGACGAATTGAAGTCTCGGCGCCACGGAGCCGAAACCTCTGTTTCCGATCCTGTCGGCGTCACCGAGGAGCGAGCCAGTTCGCGACCTTCACGCTATGTCATGGCTGGGATTATTATGGCCGGACTTGCCGGCCTCGGGCTGGGCAATGCTTTTTGGAACGACGCTTCCAATCCGTCCGACGTCTCGTCGATCACCCCTGCGGCTCGATTAGCCAAACCGCCGTCACAGGCCGCGACCAGCGCCGACATCCCTGCTCAGCAGGCGACCGCGCTTGACTCGTCGGTCAGCCCACCGCCAGCAACGTCCGCTGGCGACGCCGAGCAACCGTCGCGAGCGCGGGCGGAAACGCCGTCGGCTGTCGCGGAGCACGGCGAAACTGGGCCCGAGAACCAGACCGTTGGCGCTCCGGCGTCGCCAGTAGCAACCCAAATGCAGGCAGAGCCAGCCGGAATAGCGGCTTCGCCCGAGCCTAAAAAAGCGGAGACCGCCTCGGTGGCGCCGCCCGATGCCGCGCTTCGTCCCTCTGACGCGCCGGCGCACGCCGCGGCGGCGCCTCCTTTGCGAACGCGGGCTCCTGCCGCCGCGGCGCCAGCGTCGACTCCGAAAACAGCCCCACCGGCGCGGAAGGCGCCGAAACCCTCTGTCGCGGCCAAATCGGGCGATCCACGCCAGCCAGCGCGCATTGCGAAGCCAGCCAAGCCGACGACCGAGGAGAAGGTCGCCCAGCCTGATTCAACACAACAGCCCGTTACCCAGACTGAAACACTGACGTCTAAACCCGCGGAATCCAGCGGGGCGTTCGCATATGTGCAACGCGCCCAGCAGGCCGTGGGCTCGGTCGCCGGCGCCGTGAAGAATTGGGTGGGAATCGATGCGGGGCCTCGGCCATGATGCGGTTGGCAAATGGCCGGACTCCGTTGTTCCCGCTCGCGAGGAAAAGGGAAACGCGGCGCCGCCTTACCCCCGATGACGCTTGAAATATTGTATGTCGCGCTCGTGCTTTTCGGCTTGCTCGCGCGTTGCGAATGTGCCGAGATCGCGGCGTTTACCGGTCTTTTCGTTGATCTTGCGCGAATAGATCCGGTATTGACCATTTTTCAGCTTCCTGATCATTTTCGGCCTCGGATATAAGCGCTCGAACGCTCCGCGCAATTCGTCCTTGGCGCGCTCCAATACGCGCCTGCGCTTGTCGGACAATCCCTTTCCCGCCCGGTTGATGTAAAACACGAGCATCGACGTGGCCGACCGAAACGGCGGAGCCTTGCGACGCTCGCTTCGGCGGATCGTTTCAAGGACCGAGCAATCGCCGCCGGATCGTCCAAGGTGAACACGTTGGCTTCGAGATCGAGAGCGTCGCTGCGTTCCGTCACGCCGGCCGACCGCTTCTCTCTGTGCTCTGGCAATGCGCGCCTCCCGGTTGAGATATGCCGCGCAATGCGATGCCTCCCATGACGCCGCGATCGCGCCTCGCATCCAACGTTCGAAGATATGCTTGGTTCGCTTCGCACTCCGCGGGTCGCAACCGAGAAAACGGGATTAACTCGCGTTGGTTCCGCCTCTCCGCGAGTAATTACCCCGGGTGACGCGATCTTCGCCATGCGTCGGCCGCAGGGTCGGCTCCACCTCGCCGGCAAAGTCGCGGACCGCGTACGGCCGCTGAAATCTCCTGTCTCAGTTCGAAATAGCCCTCCCACGGGCCGCGGCTCGAGGCGGCCGCCCTCGTAGGCTTTCCTTTACTCGCGGGAGGCAAAGGAATCCGTCGCGCCGCTTGTCCGTTGGCCCTATTTAGTTAGCTTCGCCGTGTATATTGATAGACGGAAAGGGGATTATCGGCGCCGCCGCGCGGACCGGAGATGTGACCGCAGAATTTTAGCTGACGATCCACGCGCGGCCCCCGGTTGGCGCTCAAGACCGGCGACGAAAAAACCGCAAGTCGAGCGGGGATTCGTCAGAACCCCGACGGTTCACCATTCCGCCAATACGCGGATCATGCGTTCCATCTTGGCGAAACAGCCAAGCGAAAGGACATCAAGGATGGCCACGCCCGACTACTCCGCTCTCATCGCCGGCCAGCGCGAATATTTCCTCTCCGGCGCCACGCGACCGGCTTCATGGCGCAAGGCTCAGTTGAAAGCGCTGAAGGCAATGTTCGCCGAAAATCACGATGAGCTATGCGACGCACTATGGAAAGACCTGCGCCGCAACGTCGTCGACGCCGACGCGATGGACGTCGAATATAACGTCAGGGAGGCCGACTACGCGCTCAAGCATCTCGACTCCTGGATCACGCCCGAACGTGTTCATGCGCCCCTTGTGCTCCAACCGGGCCATGTTCGCGTGCGACATGATCCGCACGGCGTGACCCTGATCATCGGAGCGTGGAACGAACCCTTCATGCTGCTTTTCGCGCCGCTCGTGGCGGCGCTGGCTGGCGGCAACACCGCGGTGCTCAAGCCTTCCGAACTTGCGGCGGCCTGTTCGGCGGCGGCGGCGAAATTGACGCCCAAATACTTTGATTCCCGCGCCGTGGCGGTCGTCGAAGGCGCCGTCCCCGAAACCAGCGCGCTGCTTGAGGAGAAATGGGACTTCATCTTCTTCACGGGCAGCCCGCAAATCGGCAAGATCGTCCATCAGGCCGCGGCCAAAAACCTGACGCCATGCGTCCTGGAGCTTGGCGGCAAGAATCCCACGATCGTGCATTCCTCGGCGAACCTGAAAACAGCGGCGAACCGAATCGCCTATGGGCGTTATCTCAACGCGGGGCAAATCTGTACCGCCCCCGACCATGTGCTGGTCTGGCCCGAGGTGAAGGATGCGTTCCTGCGACGCCTTGAGGACTCGATCCGCGACTTCTTCGGCGACGATCCGAAATCGAGTCCTGACTATGGGCGGGTGATCAACACGAGGAACTTCGATCGCCTTGTTGGCCTGATGAAAAGCGGAAAAGTGGTCGTCGGCGGCCAGAGCGACGCCGCCGAGCGTTATATCGCGCCGACCGTACTCGTAGACGTCCCCGAGGATTCGCCGATCATGAAAGAAGAGGTGTTCGGCCCAATCTTGCCGGTGCTCGAGATTTCCTCCGTCGACGCGGTCATCCAATGGATCAACAGCCGGCCCACGCCTCTTGGATTGTATGTGTTCGCCGAAGACTCCGGCATCGCCGAACGCATTCTGGACGCCACCCGGTCGGGCGACGCGGCCGTCAACGATTGCACGATCCATCCCATGGTCCCGGAACTTCCGTTCGGCGGGGCCGGGAATTCGGGCATGGGCAAATATCACGGCAGGTGGGGCTTCGAGGCGTTCACCAACGCGCGCGGCATCCTCTATCATAGCGCCAGCATCGACCCGGGCGTGCGCTACCCCCCCTACTCGAAGCATGTTTTCGAGAGAAAAATTCAAAACAAGCTGCTGCCATAGAGCGGCCCGCGCCGACGGTTGGCCTCCGGCGAAGGTGCCGGTGTGCCCCCGAGTCTGAAAACGATCCTCGATTATCTCGGCGTCGTGAGCAGGGCGTTCAGCTTTTCCGGGTCGACCGGTTTGACCAAATAGCGATCGAAACCGGCTTCTCGACCGCGCGTCACGGCCGCTTCATGGCCATAGCCGCTCACCGCGATCAGCTTCAATTTCGCTCCGCCTGGCAGAGTCCGGATTTTTCGCGCGATCTCATAGCCGTCTTGTCCGGGCAGTCCGATGTCGAGCAGCACCGCCTCGGGCTGAAACTCCCGACACAAACGGAACGCCGCTTCGCCCGAATTCGCGCAGCGGATTTCATGGCCTTCCAGGCGCAGCAACATCGCCGTGCTTTCCGCCACGGCCACGTCGTCGTCCACCACCAGCACGCGCAGCCGCACCGGCTCGGCGAGCGGCCCATCTTCCGTCGGCGCGGGGTTTTCCGCCGCGTCGATGGCGGCGGGCAGCCGGACAGTGAAGCTGGCGCCTTGACCAAGTCCGGCGCTACGCGCCTCCACGCGCCCGCCATGCAGCTCCACCAATTGGCGCACCAGGGTGAGACCGATGCCGAGCCCGCCCCGTGAACGGTCTGGACCATGCTCGCCTTGCCGGAAGAGTTCGAACACCTCGGGCAAAAGGCTCGCCGGGATTCCGGCGCCGTTGTCGCGCACCTCGATCTCGACCTCCCCTCCCGACAGGCCGGCGACCAGTTCGACGCGCCCATGTTCCGGCGTGTATTTGGCCGCGTTGTCGAGGAGATTTTGCAGCACTTGGACCAGACGCACGAGGTCGCCCTCGATCGTCACCGGCTTCTCGGGGATCATGACTTCAAAGCGATGACCTTTGGCCAACATCAGCGGTTGCACCGCCTCGCAAGCCTGTCGCACCAGTTCGGAGAGTTCGAGGCGCGCTTTCTTCAGGGTGATCTTGCCGCGGGCGATGCGAGAGATGTCCAGCAGTTCGTCCACCAGGCGGGCGAGATGGGAGACCTGGCGCTCGATGACGTCTTGCGCCCATTGCACGCGCGGCTCCTCCAGACCTAGTTTGCCGAGCACGCGCGCGGCGTAGCGGATGGGCGCCAGAGGATTGCGCAACTCATGGGCGAGCATTGCCAGAAACTCATCCTTGCGCTGGTCGGCCTCGCGCAGGGCCAGTTCCGCGGCCTTGCGCTCGGTAATGTCGATCACGATGGCCTGCAGCCGACCGTCCGCGAATTGCCTGCCCCTAACCTCGCCAGTGAAGTTTGAGCCATCCTTGCGGCGGAAACGCCATTCGCTGACGACCATTTCCCCGCCCTCGAAGCGCGCGACCTCCGGACCGATGCGCTCCACTTCCGGCGGATCGATGACGTCGACGGTGGTCAAGCGCAGCAGCTCCTCGCGGGTGTAGCCCAGCATCGCGCAGCCGGCGGAATTCACGTCGATAAAGGCGCCCCGCGCGTCGGTGACGAAGATGCCGTCCGTCGCCTGCTCGACTAGCGCGCGGAATCGCGCTTCGCTGGATCGCAGCGCGGCCTCCCGGCTGGCGCGTTCGGCGCGCAAGCGCAATACGCCAATGCCGTAGCTCAAGTCTTCGGCCAGTATCTGAAGCAGCGACACATCCGCTTCGCTAAAGGCGTGCGGTCGCCGGGAATAAATAGTTAGGGCGCCGAAATTCTCGTCGTTGACCGTCAGCGGCAGAGATATGCAGGCGGCGTAGCCGCGCAGTAGCGCCGCTTCACGCCACGGTTCGAAGTCCGGATCGTTCCGCAGGTCATCGAAAATCACTTGATGGCCGGCGCGAATAGCCCTGCCGGCGGGGCCGCGGCCGCGTTCACGGTCGGCCCAGGTGAGTCGAATTTCGTTGAGATAGCCATCCTCGAAACCCGCGTGAGCGACGGGACGAAGGTTTTGCTCCGCGTCATGTTCGGCATAGCCGACCCAAACCATGGCGTGGCCGCAATCCTCGACGACGATCCGGCAGATCTCGCATAGAAAGCTCGTCTCGTCGGTGGCGCGCACCAGGGCCCAGCCGCTGGCGCTATAGGCCCGCAAACTTTTGTTGAGCCGTTGAAGCTCTTGCTCCGCGCGTTTCTGTTCCGTGATGTCCAGATTAATGCCGGACATGCGGACGGGGGAGCCGTCGGGCGCGTAGTCGAACTTGGCGAAGCTCGCGAGCCAGCGCTCCTCGCCGGTTGGGAACACAACGCGATATTCGGTCCGGTGTTCGAGCGCGCGCCTCTCCAAGGCGTCGCGCACCGAGCGCTCGATCGGCTCCCGATCGGCGGGGTGCAGGCAGGCAAGCCAATCCTGGTGCGAGGGTGGGCCGAGCCTGGGATCGCGTCCGTGCAGCAAGTAACTATCCGCCGACCAAATTTGTTCATTCGTCAGGACGTTCCATTGCCAAGCCGCCGCACGGGCGCCGCTCAGCGCGAAGCGCAGCCTCTCCTCGCTCTCGCGCAGCGCTTGTTCGGCGCGTTTGTGATCTCCAATGTCGCGAAGGATCGTCGAGACTCCCGCGACATTGCCCTCGGCGTCCTTGACCGGGGAGATGGTCAGCGAGACATCGATTTCGCGGCCACACTTGGCCACGCGCGTCGTTTCATAGTGATCAATGCGCTCGCCCGCCATGATCCGCGCGGTAATGCCGGCCTCCTCGTCGATGCGCCCTGGCGGAATCATGCGCGCGATCGAGTGTCCGATCATCTCGTCGGCGCTAAAGCCGAACAGGCGCGTCGCCCCGGCGTTCCAGCTGGTGATGGTCCCATCGACACTCTTGCCGAGAATCGCATCGGAGGAGAATGCGACAATCGCCGAAAGCCGCTCATTGACGGTTCCCGCCGCCTCGACCTCGGCGACGCGCGCCCACGCGCGGCGTGGCATTTCGGTTACGCCGATAATGAGGGCGCAACTTAACGAAAATCCGGCAAGCCCCAGCATATCGGTGGCGTCGACGAGCGGAACGAAGAAGTAATGGACAGTGAACGCGCAAAGGATGGCGGCGGAAGCTCCGGCGGACAAGCCTCCAACAAGCGAGGCGAGCACCACCATCGGATAAAACGTCAAATATCCGAGTCTCGCCGTCGAATCCCCCAGCAGCGCCAACCGGCCCAGGGCGCCCATGCCGGCGGCCAGCGCGCCGATCCCAATGCCCGACCACCAGGGGAGTCGATCGCGCCGCGAGGCGGCCTCGATCAAAACATCCAAAATACGGCGGGTCCCCCACGCCGGAGATAACAGCGGACTCCCGCCGAGCGTAGCGGGGTCCTGCTCGGATGATTCATCAAAAGCCAATGACTTCCCTCGACCTTCCCCCAGCGGCGGTGTTTTCGCGGGCCGCCTCGTTCTCGATCAATTTCGCCACTGTCTGGCGCTGGCGTCAATGGTCATTGCTAAGATGCTTCGTCGAAGCCTTAGGCTCAACCGAACAAATCCAGATATATCAACTGATAACATTTGAATCTGAAGCCCTTGAGCCATCGCGCTGGACGGCCAACGCCATTTTGACGAGCTCGGACAAGCTGCCCGCGCGCATTTTCGCCATCACATTGGCGCGGTGGACTTCGACGGTTCTCGCGCTGATGCCGAGTTCATGCGCGATGAGCTTGTTCGGTTGCCCCTTGAGCAATCCCGCCAGCACCTCCCGTTCCCTTTTGCTCAAGGTCGCGAGCCGCTCTTGGATCGCGCCCGTCGCCGCGTCGGGAGGGTCTTCGCGCCTCAGCGCCGAGCGAATGGCGGCGAGAAGAAGGTCGCCGTCGAACGGCTTCTCGAAAAAATCCACCGCTCCCTGTCGCATGGCCGCGACCGCGAGCGGAATATCGCCATGCGCCGTCATGACGATCACCGGCATCGAAACCCGCTGCTTTTTCAGCGTCGCCAGGAGATCGAGTCCGCTGATTTCCGGCATGCGCACATCCGTCACCACGCAACCGGAATCGCTTTGTCGCACGGCATCCAGGAAACTTTGGCCCGATTCATACGTGCGAACCCTAAGGCCCTCCGCCGTTAATAACAGCGTCACCGAATCGAGAATCGCCCGGTCGTCGTCGACGATATGAATAGTTGGATTGTAAACCATTTCTGCGCTGCGGGTTTTTGCGAACAATGTCTATGATATGTAGTGTTTTTCCCGATGCAGGTAAAGGGAGATACGCCCGATTATTGCGTCTTTTATTATCGAATTTTTTAACACGGCGCCGCCGAGCGTCAGCGTTGCTTATGGGTCGGCGTCCGCTGCCGCCAACGGCAAGGTGAAGCTGAAAACGGCGCCGCCCGCGGGATTGGGCCGGGCCCATATTTTTCCGTGATGAGCCTCGACGATCAAGCGCGAGATCGACAAGCCGACGCCCAGGCCGCGTTCCTTTGTCGTGAGAAAAGGTTCGAACAGATCTCGCTTGTCCAGGCCGGACAGGCCTCGCCCGGTGTCCGAAACGTCGATCTGGATCATTCCGGTTTCGGCAAGCGAGGTCGCGACCCTTATCTCGCGGCTCTTGGAGGCCGCCATGGCCTCGGAAGCGTTGAGTATGAGGTTAACCAATACTTGCTTGATCTGGACCTTGTCCACCAGCACGCCGTCCTTGTTGGCGTTCAATGCGAGAACCATCTGAATCTTGGCGTCCTTCACTCCGCCAACGGTGAGCTCGAACACGTCCCTAATTAGATTGTGCAAACTCTCGTGGGTCATGTTGGGCTCGCCATCGGCGACGAATTCGCGCAAATGGCGGATGATCCTGCCAGCCCGCATGATCTGATCCGTGGCGTGATCCAAAGCCTCGTCAATGCTGGCGGGCCGCTCCTCGAGCGGCAGTTGCAACAGCCGCCGTATCGCTTTCAGATAAGTAGCGATCGCCGAGAGCGGTTGATTTAGCTCATGCGCCAATCCAGTGGCCATTTCCGCCATGGAACTCAATCGGTCGGCGTGCAGTTCGCGCACATATTCTTCCGATTTGGTCAGGCCGGAAATGTCTACGAAAGTGGCGACGACCCCGCTGATCTTTTCCGCCGTATCGTAATACGGAGTGATGCGCGCGATATAATGGAGCGGATCAACCCCGCTTGTGCCCACGCGCCGTTCCGTCAGCATTCCCGTGTCCAAAACCTTGCGGATGTCCGCGTGGAGTTCCGGGTAATCCAGCTTCGTCGCGAGGTCGGTTAGCGGACGCCCCCTATCGGTCGGGATAATGCTGAAAAGTTCGGAGGCCGATGGCGTGAAACTGCGGATAACGAGATTTTGATCCAAAAACACCGTCGCGATCTGCGTGCTGACAAAAACATTGCGCAGGTCGCTATTGGCGCGGTCCAATTCTTCGACCTTATCGGAAAGTTCGTGGTTGACGGTTTGCAACTCCTCGTTCAAGGACTGGAGCTCTTCCTTGGAGGACTCCAGCTCTTCGTTGCTAGACTGCATTTCCTCGTTCAAGGAAACAAGCTCTTCGTTGGCGGACTTCAATTCCTCAAGCGTCGTCTCATATTCCTCGATCGTCGATTGCAGGCGATCGTGGGTGTCGCGCAATTCGCCCTCGAACGCCGCCGCGCGATCCGCGGAATCGGCCGTCTTGGCCGCGACCTCCCCGGCGTTTGGCGCGCGCCCTTGTTCATCGAACAAGACCAGGTACAGTCTTCGGTCGCCGATCGAGTCCGACAACGGCTCCACGATCAGGGAGATCAGTTCGACGCCGCCATCCGCGGATTCGACCTTGAGGTTCCGCCGCCTCACCGCGCGACGGGTTTCGATCGCCTCGCGCAGCGCGCCGCGCAATTCGAGACGCAGTCCCTTGCGCGCCATCGTCAAAAGCTGGCGGGTCGGCGCTCCCGGCGACGCTTCGAGCCATTTCCCGGTGCGCGAGGAAAAATAGACAATATCGCCCTCCTCGTTCACGACGACATGCGGCGGCGCGAATTGATCCAAAACGCGTGATTCGACCGACTGGCGCAGTTGAGAGCCGGATCGAGCGCTCTCCGCCCTAGGCAAGTGAATTCCGAACGAGGCCGGGCGCCACTTATTGGCGATGACCGGCATGCGCGTCGGCAGACCGGTGTCGCGGGCCTGGAACAGACAATGCCTCTTGTCGAGCGGGGCGAATAGATCGGTGAAGCGGCCAATGGATTCGGACATGCCAAGGAACAGAAAACCCTGTGGCCCTAGCGCGTAATGGAAGACTGGAAACATTTGCCGCTGCGCTTGAGCCTTGAAATAGATCAGTAGATTTCGGCAAGAGATCAAATCCATGCGGGAAAAAGGGGGGTCGCGCAATATGTCGTGCGCCGAGAAAACGCAAAGATCGCGCACCTCCTTGGCGACGACATAGCCGCCTGGGTCGGCGGTGAAAAAGCGTTGCCGCCGCTCAAGCGAGACGCCCTCCATCAACGCCTCGGGATAGCGACCCGCGCGCGCCGTGGCCAGCGCGGCCTCATCGACCTCGGTGGCGAAGATCGTCACGCGCGGCGCGACGCGAAGCTTGGCCATGTGCTCGAGCAACAGGATGGCGATGGAAACGGCTTCCTCGCCCGTGGCGCAGCCCGGCGCCCACACCCGCACCCAATCGGACAGTCCTTTTTCCTCAAACAAGCGTGGAATGACGGTTTGTTCCAGCGCGGCGAACGCATCCTTGTCGCGAAAGAAACTCGTGACATTGATCAGAAGGTCGCGAAACAGCAGCGAGGCTTCATCGGGGTTTTCACGCAAATATACGACATAGTTCTCGACGGCTTCACATTGCCGCGCCTGCATGCGGCGTTGGACGCGGCGCATGAACGTCCGCGTCTTGTATCCGCTGAAATCATGCCCCGTCTGACTGAAAAGAATTGCGCAAATCGCCTCCCGCGCCTCGGCGACGGCGCGACCATCGTCATTTGCGCGCGGGCGCCCCAGAAGCGCCTCGAACGTGTCGAAACTTCCCAGATTTTCGACGAGTTTCGACGCCATCGCGTCGACGGGGATCGCGAAATCGACTAGGCCGCTCGCGATGGCGCTGTCCGGCATTCCCGAGAACCCAGGCCCAGAAGAATCGCTCGCCTGCGCCAGCGTCACGCCGCCATATTCCTTGATCGCCTTGACGCCAAGAACACCATCGGCGCCGCTGCCGGAAAGAACGACCCCGACCGCGTATTCGCCCTGATCTCGCGCCAGGGAACTAAAGAATATGTCAATCGGCTTGCGCTGATGATCAATGACGTCCGTTGGCTCCAAGCGCAGGCGCCCATCGGCGATCGTCAGGATCGCGCCGGGTGGCAAGATGTAGACTTTGTCCTTTTCGACCAGTTGACCGTCATGGGCGACTTCGACTTTTAAGGTTGTATGGCGGGCGAGGATTTCGGTGAGAAGGCTTTTCCGGTCGGGCGCCAGATGAGTGATAATAACGAAAGCCATCCCCGGAGTCGGCGGAATGAACTGGAAGAAATTCTCCAGTGCGCGAAGACCGCCAGCGGAGGCGCCAACGCCGACGACCGGGAACGGAGCGGCGTTTCTTTCCGGATCGATCGCCAATTTCGTGGCCCATTTTCGCGCGAGACTCATGAAGCTTATTCATGCCCGCCGTTTTTTTGCAATGTCGCCAATAGTCTTGACGCTCGCGAGGGCGGATTGCGACGCCTGTCGCTCCCGCGGGTCATGCTGACAATCGACGCATTGATAAGGGTGTACGTAGAAAACACAATTTCAAGCGCGACGGCCGGACTGTATCAATAAATCGAAACGCCGCAACAGCTTCGCTACGGGTTCGGAGTGAGTCAAAGTGATCACCATGGAACAATGTAAAATTTTCTCGGGGCTCCTGTCGAACGAGATGGTGGTGGGCCCGGTTGCGTCCCCTAAGCATCGCGCGCGGCTGACTGGCTACCTCCTCAATCTGAAATGGGGCCAGGCGACGGTTCGCGAGATGATCGTCGCCGACATCCGCGCCGCGCTGGACCTTGGAGCGATAAATCGCGCGGCGGATTTGCTGGTTGTGTTGCGGCTCTTCCTTTCCGACCACCCCGAAGCCAGGAAACGTCAAGATCGAAACATCGTCGATTGGCACCCAACTTGGTTGCAAGAACAAAAGTGCATGGTCTCCCGGCCGGCTACGACATGCGACCGCCCCGCTCCCAAAATACCCTCGGCTAGCCTCATTGAGACATATAGAAAGGCGCTGCATCAATAAAATGCTTCGTCCAAGCATTTCGGACGGTGGATTGATATCGCGTCAGCAACGCTCGCGGCCGCTCCGAGCTTAGGGTCGACCGGCATTATCGGTTTAACCGTGATCAATATTTTCGGGACGGAGGGCGCGAGCGGCCTGATGTGTAATTCCTCGTCGAGGATATCATTGAAAGTCGGCGCATATCATCGCGCCAATTTTTTGAAATTTCATTTGCACGCGGACAACCTGATCAGTCTGCGATCGCCGCCTGCCAAACACGTCGAGTAAGGGGCCGCTCCAGCCCAACGGCAATGGTACAGCCGGCGCCCCGATTACCAAGATCGCGCGACGGACGCGGCGTAATATCCGCCTGCGAATTGGCTAGCGCGCGACGGGAAACAAGAAAGCCGGTCGTCGCGCCACTCTCAATCCGTTATCGCCCCTCATGGGGTCCGACGCCGCTCGTTAACCTGATCGCGCAAGACGCTGGAGGCCTTGAAGGACACGACGCGGCGCGCCGAGACCGGGGCCGCGACTCCAGTCTTGGGATTACGGCCAGGGCGTTCCTTCTTCGTGTGTATGTGGAACGAGCCGAATGATCTCAGTTTCAACTCTTCTCCCGAAGCGATCACATCCAGGATTTCGGTCAGCACCAAATCCACCAAGTCGACGGACCGGACGCCTGATACTCCGAGGCGTCGCTGAACCGCTTCGGCGAGCGCGGCGCGCGTCACGCTGTTGGGAGTCTTGGTGGCTCGGTCGGTTGCAATCGGTAATTCGATGTTCATCGGATGCTTCTCCCTCTTTTGTACAATTGAATGGCGCGTGGATGAAGGTTGAATATTGCCGACGCCGGACGCGCCCCGTTCCGCGCTGATTGCCCGCGACACGGCGAAGCTGAGAAAAGCGCGAATTCGCCGACGAGATCCGCCCACGGAATTGCGTCGCGTTCGCCTAAGATAGAGCATCGGAAAGCCCTGTTCGATCAAGCTGGTATATATACGTACTCGCGGAAACGGCGGCTTGAAGGGGCGCGGTCAAGGATTGTACCCGGTGAAAATTCGCCATTGTTCAGTGACGTGTTTTTAGTATAATTTCCGCGAGAAGCGCGCGGTGACGCGAAAATCCGCGGCGCTTCGTCGATTTCACTGGCCCGCCGAAGGGGATTCTACTCTCTACTTCGCCGTGAAAGAGCGGAGTGTCCGTATTGTCCGATAGCGTCGGCGGACGAAATTTTCCGGGAATATCACTTTGTTTTGCTTACCCGGGCGGGTTCGTTTTCCTCGATCCCCTCGACCCGGTCCCTTCGATTCGAGCGAAAAAAATAGGCAAATGTAAAAATAGGTCAGTCGGGAGCCACGTCGGCGACCCTGGGCTCGTATCGCTCGCCCTCGAAAGGGCCCGCCAACGAACAAGCCGTGACGCGGCCCGAATTGGCTTGATGGGCGCCGGCGAGGTTGCGAAAATCACGTTCTGTTTGCATTTATTGATCGCCGCCTTTTGAAAGGCGCCGACCAATCCTTCGCACGCCGCCGGATTGTCTTCTCGGTTCGTCCGCATGAACCGAGCGCGCGGCCTATTTCTTCGCCGATGTGAAGGCGTCCTTAGAGCGTCCGGCGACTGTCCTTGTCACCGCGGACCGGATCGAAAGCGCGCATCGACGCGGATCGTCATTTCTTCGCGCGCGCCATATTTTTCTTGAGCTGCCCGTCGACGGTATAGTCGTCCGGCACTTCCACGACGCCGTTTTTCTTCACATATTCCGCGTAAGCGGCCCGCAATGTTTCGACCATCCGCGGATTCTCGGCGGAGATGTCTTTTGATTCCGAAGGGTCGAGGCGCAGATTATACAAACGCCATTTCATGTCCCCGAACGGGGGGGCGTTTCGCACCAGCTTGAAATCGTCGCGAAGAACCGCCGAGCCTCCAGCGACCTCTTCCGCGATCGCGTCGCCACCGTGAACGCTGTCCGCCTTACCGGAGAGGAGCGGGACCATCGTACTGCCGGAAAGAACATCGCGCTGGCCGCGGCGCGGCAGAACGCCAGCAAGATCCATGATAGTTGGAACAACATCAAGCACCGAGGCCAGCGCATCGGACTTTCGATCCATGCCAAAGCTGTCGGGATAGCGGATGATCAACGGAGCACGAATGCCGCCTTCCGACGCCGATCCCTTGAAATTTGACAGAGGCGTCATCGAAACGCCCGCCCAACCCGGGCCGTATTCGGAATAGGAGCCTTTTTGCCCGAGCCGTTCATAAGAAAGATCAAAGTTCTTGGCATAATAATCAGGAAACATTTTCATGAGTTCGGCGCTCTCCCCGCCGTTGTCGCTCAAAAACAGAATCACGGTATTGTCGAGCAGTCCCTTGGCTTTAAGATGGTCGACAACACGACCAATGCTCATATCCATATATTCGACCATGCCTGCGTAGACAGCCATGCGCTTGGAATTCAGCCGCTTGTCGTCGGAGTTGAGCGCGTTCCAGTCAGGGGCGCGAAATGACGCCGCGGGGTCAAACCCCGCCGGCTCGATCCCAAGTTCCACTTGCCGACGATAGCGAATGTCACGGATAACCGACCAGCCCGCGTCATAGGCGTGTTCGTATCGGCGGGTGAAATCCTCGGGCGCCTGGTGCGGTTGATGAACGGCCTGATACGCCAAATAGCCGAAAAATGGCTTCTTATCCGTGGCGTTCTTGTCGATGTAGTCGAGCAGTTTGTCGGTATAAAACTTCGTCGAATAGAAATCATCCGGCAGGTCGACTTCGTTCGCGCCCTCGTAAAAATGCACTTTGGCGTAGCCGGGCGTGTATGATTTTTTCTCCCAGTGATCGGCCCCGCCTTCCGCTAGGACAATCGACTCTTCAAAGCCTTGAGAGACCGGCAGTTTGTCCAGCTGTTTGCCCAAATGCCACTTGCCAGCCATGTAAGTGTGGTAGCCGGCGTTGCGCAAAGTCGTGGCGATCGTCGGGGCGCGTCCATTCAATGAACCCTCATAGCCGGGCTTGCCGAATTGATTGTCGGCGAGAAGCTCCGACATATTTCCCAAACCCACGATATGGTTGTCTGCTCCTGTCATCAACATGCTTCGCGTCGGCGCGCAATAGGCCGATGTGTGGAAGTTGGTGAACTGAATCCCTTGAGCGGCAAGGCGGTCGATATTGGGAGTATAGATCTCGCCGCCGTAGGATCCGACATCGGAATAGCCCATGTCGTCCGCGAGAATGAGCAAGATATTCGGGCGCGGCGCGGCACACGCCCCGATGGGCGCGCCGGAAAAGGGAATTACCGCGAATGCATAGAAAACAAGCCTGCTAAGTCGCGCCTTATCGAACATGTTCTCTCCCCTTTCAAACAGCCGGCCTCTTGATCCGAACGGCTAATTTAGCAACTGGGCCGTTATCAAAGGCAAGCATGGGAAAAGATCAATCCCTAATTGTCCTTCGCGGATTTCAGGACGCCGATCGCCTGAATTACCTTCTTGTCATGGCGTTCTTTGCAATTGACGATGACCTCGCGAACATCCGACGAGGAGCGTCACGCGCGAGCGTCGCTACCACGGATCATCGCGCGCCGACAAGCCGTATCCGATGCAAGCGGCAAGCAGCGTCCACGGCGCCACCGAGAATCGTAGCGCGGCGACCACTTGGCCATCGCGGGGCCAGAACCCGAGCGGCGCCAGCACGCCGATCAGAAGTCCCACCATGAGCGCCGCGAACCACACGCGGCCGTGGCGGAAACTCCTGAAGCGCAGAGCCAGGGCGCCAAATACACAGATCGGAATGAGCAGCCAAGTGATGACGAAGCCGGCTGAGACATAGCCACTGTACACCGCGTCGCGCGGAAGCGATGTGGAAATGAAGAATCCGGCGGTCGAAGCCGCGAAATGCGCCACCGCGACGCAGCCGAACAGCCATCCGAGAAACCGTCCGCCCTTGTTGTAGAAGATCGCCGCGCCCGCTGTGACCGCGGCGGCGAAAAGCACGCTCCGGATCGGCGTTATCAGCCAGCGATGGAGTCCCGGCGTCGCGGCCACGCCGCTCGCGACGACGCCGCCGACCAGCCCCGACAGCGCGACTTTGGCGGCCAGCCAATTGTCCCGCGGCGGCGCGACCGCCGTGGTCGCGCCGCCCGAATTGTCCGGCGGCAGGATCAGCGGCGCGATCGGTTCGCCGACCGGCGGCGTCTCGGGGGCGCCAGGCTCCGTCAACGCCGTATAGATCGCAAGCGTCAGGGCGAGTTCATAATCCTGAACGAGGTCGCTGGCGCTGCGAAACACGCGCACGCGCCCATCCGGCCGGAACTGGACCAGTAGGATATAATCGATCTGAAGCTGCCGGAGCGCCGACACGTACCGAGTCTGTTCGAGCGAGCGAACGATATTGTCCCATCGCTCCTGCCGCTGGCGCGCCAACGCCGAGCCGGGCTTGCGGCCGGGCGGCAGCAGCAATAGCACCCGATCAAGCCGCTCGAATCGGATGATGTTCTGCATTTCCCAGTGGATCCAATGGGTCGGGCCGCACAGCATCGCGATCAACCGCGATTCCCTGATCCAGTTCACCACCGCGGCCTGCCACTGATCGTCCGACAGATAGGCGCGCGCCGCGCCCAATTGCGGCAGTCCCTCGCCCGGTTCTCCGACCGCCAGGAACGGCCCGAAGTCGTGAAAACGCACCGCCAACGCCTCTTCCATCCGAAGTGGCTGATTGATCGGCACGCCGGCGACCCGCACGCGTTCCTTCAACTTGTACCTGTCGTCCAGGAACGAGCGGAGAAACAGGATCGGCGGCCGCGAATCGCCCTGTCGCGCTACATTGGCGCTCGGCTGCGACACGCGCCGCGCGCGCGTGAACATCGCATACATCGCGGCGACCACGAGCATGACCGCCGGGCCGAGCAGCGCGCCGCCCAGCCTGAGCGCAAAGATCAGCGGCAGCCCGATCACGACGATAAGGATGCCGAACACGATGTAAATGCCGGCATGAGTTCGCTTCGACATCCCGGCGGCGCGTTGCGGCACGGCGCCGGCCTCAATACCCGACCGGAACGTATCCACTGTCTGGATGATTTCACCGAACGTGCGGTCGAATGCTGGAGGTCGCTGGTCCAACTGTTCGGCCTGGATGAAATCGGTCTTTCGGCCGGTCGTCGAAACCGTCAATCGGCGCCGCGCCGTGATGATGAAATTTATAAAAATCGCCGCGAGGGTCACTACGCCGAGAGCAAAGGCGAGCGGGACGCTCACTAGCAAAAGCAGAAGGATGACGAAGAACCAACCGAATATGATCGGAACGACC
>JBAWEN010000477.1:0-3551 GCA_049591215.1 Methylocystis sp.
GCCTCCAGCGTTTCCAGAATGAACACCGCACCGCCTTCGCCGAGCGTCATGCCATTGCGGCCTTTCGAGAAGGGGCGGCATAGATCGGGCGTGAGGACGCGCAGAGCTTCCCACGAACGCATGGAGCCGTTGACGACGCAGGCCTCGCTTCCGCCAACGATCGCTCTGTCGGCGAGGCCGAAGCGGATCATCTGCAAGCCAAGTCCGATTGACTGGCTGGCCGAGGCGCAGGCGCTACCGACCGCGAAGGTCGGGCCGAGGCAGGAATATCGCATGCCGAGAGTCGTCGCCGCCGTGCTCGGAATAATGCGCGGCACGGTCAAGGGGTCGGGACGCGTGGACTGCACGTAATAGCGGTAAAGCCCCCTGTCGATGGTGTTCATGCCGCCGATGCCGGTGCCAATGATGACGGCCGTGCGCGGGCCGGCGACGTCGTCGCGGCCAAGGCGCGCCTGCGCCATCGCCTCGTCGGCGGCGATCACGGCATATTGCGTGAACGGATCGCAGAAGGGCAGTAGACCGGCTTCGATGTGAGCCGAGGGCTCGAAGGGCGGAACCTGGGCGGCGATCTTGATGCGCCCGTCATAGGGAATTTCCGTGCGCAATTCGCGTACTTGCGCGGCGCCGTCCCTCGCCGCGCGCCAAAGCACTTGCGCGCCCATTCCCGCGGCTGAAACAGCCCCCATGCCCGAAACAACGACGCGGCCCGATCCCGCGCGGCGACCCGAAGGCGCGCCCGCCGCCGCCGCCCGGGCCTCGCCTTCTCGCGAATCGGCCATTTCAGTTTTTCTCTCTTTCTTTCGTAATGTGGTCGGCGATGGCGGCGATGAGGCTCTTCACATCCTTGGCTTCCTGTAGCGAGCCGTCCATCGGGATATAAACATTAAATTTTTCTTCGAGCGCCGTAAGAATCATCACGATGTCAACGGATTTCAAATCGAGACTTTCTATCGTCGCGTCAGGCGTGACCTTGGCGCGGTCGATCATGCCCTCCGAGGCGATAACCTCGACGATTTCATCGACCAGCGTGGCCTTGTCCTGCGGATTATCCGTCACGTCCACCTCCGTTGGGGGTTCTGCCGGCCTCTAGGCCCGATGCGCCGGTCAAGCCGATTCGCCGCCGCGTTCGCGTCCACTGCCCCGGACAACGTCCCCTCGTTAAGGCGTTTGGCGGCGAAAATAAAGCCCACTCTCCGCTGGCCGACGGATTGGGGTGGCTAGAGCGCGCGCTTCATGCCAAATAGCCAGAGTAGCGGACCGCAAGTTCGAGCGAGGACCATGACGTTACAGGATGAAGCCCTGGCCGGAAGTTTTCCCCAGGCCAGCGAAGACCAATGGCGCAAAGCGGTCGAGCGCGCCCTGAAGGGCGCAACTCTCGACAAGCTCATCGCCAAGACCTACGACGGCGCGGCGCTCGAACCGCTCTATCGGCGCGCCGAGGCGCCCGGCCCACGCTCGTTGCGCGTCAATCCCGGCCGCTGGGCCATCCTCGCCCGCGTCGACATCGCCGATTCGGAAGCCGCCAACGCCCAGGCGCTCGAGGATCTCCAAGGCGGCGCCGATGGTTTGCACCTCGTTTTCGCCGGGTCTCAAGGCGCTTACGGCGCGGCGCTCACCGACGACGGCGACCCCGCCTTGGCGCATGTCCTCGACAAAGTGCGTCTCGATTACGGCATTCCCGTCATGGTCGAGGATTCGCCGCGCGCGCCAAACGTCGCCGACGCGATCATGCGCTTCGTCGACAAGAATCACATCGAGCCCTCCATCACCCGCGTCTCCTTCGGCTTCGATCCCTTGGGCGCGCGGCTTCGGCACGGATTCGCGCCGGCGCCGTGGAGCGAGGGCGCCAAAAGCTTCGCCGATCGGGCCAAGCGCGCCGCTAAGGCCGGCTTCATCAGGGGAACCGTCGCGGCGGACGCCCGCGTCGTCCATGCGGCGGGCGGGACGGAGGCGCAGGAGCTCGGCTACGCGCTCGCGGCCGGCCTCGCCTATCTGCGCGCCCTGGACGACGCCGGTCTGGATCTCGACGTCGCGCGGAAAACGCTGGTGTTCCGCCTCGCCGCCGACGCCGATGAATTCGCTGGCGTCGCCAAGTTCCGCGCGCTGCGCGCTTTGTGGGCGCGCGTCGAGGAGTCCTGCGGCTTGGCTCCCGCGCCGGCGCTGGTCCACGCCGAAACCGCCTGGCGCATGATGACCGCGAATGATCCGTGGAACAATCTGCTGCGCGCGACCATCGCGGTCTTTTCGGCGGCGGTGGGCGGCGCCGACGCGATCACCACCCTGCCCTTCACCCTGCCGCTCGGCGCGCCGAACGCCTTCGCCCGCCGCCTCGCGCGCGACACTCAGCTCGTGCTGCAGGACGAATCCTATCTCCATATCGTCGACGATCCGGCCGGCGGCGCCGGCGGCTTCGAAGCGCTGACCGAGGGTCTTTGCGAGCGCGCCTGGAGCGAATTCCAGGCCATAGAGGCGGAAGGCGGGCTGGCCAAGGCGCTGGACGCCGGCCGTTTCCAGGCGAAGGTCGCCGAGACCGCCGGCGAGCGCGCCAAGAACGTCGCGCGGGGCAAGGACAAGATCACCGGCTCCAACGAGTTTCCCGACATTGGCGAGGCCGCGCTCGATGTGCTCGCGCCCTTCGACGCGCGAATCGCCGAAGCGGAAGCGCCGGAAGGAGCGCATAAATCGCCGATGCTGGCGCTGCGGCGCCTCTCCGAGCCGTTCGAAGCCCTGCGCGCCCGCTCGGATGCGCATCTCGCCGCGAGCGGCGCGCGGCCGCGGGTGTTTCTCGCCAATCTCGGCCCTGTGGCGACCTTCACGCCGCGCGCGAATTTCGCCAAGAATTTTTTCGAGGCGGGCGGCGTCGAGGCGGTGTTCGGACCGCAAGTGGACGACATGGCGGAAACCGTCGCGGCCTTCCGCGACAGCGGAGCGAAACTCGCTTGTCTTTGCTCTTCCGACCAGATTTATTGCGATGCGGCGATTCCCGTCGCGATCGCGCTTCAAGGCGCGGGCGCGACCCTTTATCTCGCGGGGCGTCCGGGCGAGATGGAGGAAGATCTGCGCAAGGCGGGCGTGGCGCGGTTTATTTTCGCGGGCTGCGACATGCACGACATGCTGCGGCGCGCTCTCGAGGAGGCCATATGAAGGTAAGAACCCTGCTGCTCGCGGCCGCGATGGCGGCGGCGAGCGCGGCCGAGGCGCAACCGGACAAGACCGGCGTCGAACCATCGGCGCTCGGAGCCGGTTACGACGGCGCCTGGAGTTTCGAATCGACGACGACGGCCGGCAATTGCCCGGCGCTGGTTCCGGTCAATGTCGTCGTCCAGGGCGGGCGCGTGATCTCCGCCAATAGCGGCGCATCGAGCCCGTGGGGCTATGTGGAAGGCGACGGCACCTTCGCCGCGAAGTTCACCGATGCGAACGGCCATGCCTCGCGCGCCAGCGGCCACTTCGCTGGAACGAGCGGCGCCGGCGCCTGGTCTTCCGGCAGCGACTACTGCGGCGGCGCCTGGCGCGCGCATCGCGGCGCGAGCGGGAAAGCGGCGCGGTAG
>JBAWEN010000478.1:0-1945 GCA_049591215.1 Methylocystis sp.
GCTGGGCGAAACCCGCCTCGCCGAAAGCGACCGCGCCGCGAGAAGCGCGCTCGAAGCGATGAGCGCCGCCCGTGAGCAGAAGGCCCGTAGCGAGGCGCAATTGGAGGCGGCCCGTCAGCGCGCCGCCGATATTGATCGCGCGATCTCCCAGGAGTTGGAGACGACTCCGCAAGAGCTGGTCGCGCTGGCCGGCGTCGCGCCGGGGGCGGAGCTTCCGGAGAGTTCTGAAATCGAGCGCCGGTTGGAAGCGTTGCGCGCCGACCGCGAGCGGCTCGGCGCCGTGAATCTGCGCGCCGAGGATGAACTCGCGGCTGTCGAGGCCGCGCAGGGCAAAATGTTCGCCGAGCGCGACGACCTCGCCGAGGCGATCAAGAAACTGCGCGCCGCCATCGGCAGCCTGAACAAGGAAGGGCGCGAAAGGCTGCTCGCCGCCTTCGACAAGGTGAACGCCCATTTCAAGGAGCTGTTCACGCTGCTGTTCGACGGCGGCACGGCGGAATTGCAACTCGTCGAAAGCGATGATCCGTTGGAGGCCGGCCTCGACATTCTCGCGCGCCCGCCCGGCAAGAAGCCGGTGACCATGACGTTGTTATCCGGCGGCGAACAGGCGTTGACCGCGATGTCGCTGATCTTCGCGGTGTTCTTGACCAACCCTTCGCCGATCTGCGTGCTCGACGAGGTGGACGCCCCGCTCGACGACGCCAATGTCGAGCGCTTTTGCAATCTGCTCGACGCCATGAGCAAGAAGACCGACACGCGCTTCGTCGCGATCACCCACAACCCCATCACCATGGCGCGCATGGACCGACTGTTCGGCGTCACGCAAGCCGAGCGCGGCGTTTCGCAACTCGTCTCGGTGGATCTGGCGCAGGCCGAAAGATTTTTGCTGGCGAGTTGAGAGCGGGGGATTTGGGTTTACGCGGGCTCGACGCTCCGGCGTCAGCGCAGAACCTGCACGGTCGGAGCGACTGGAATCTGCGAGATCGACGTATTGAGCGCGATCAATTGCGTCAGCAGGCCCAGAATCCGTTTCGTGTTGACCGCGCCCTCCTGCGGCACGCAATAGAATTTTCCTTCGAAAAACTCGCTGACGAAACAGCCGGCGACCGCGCCTTCCTCGACAACGAACAGCTGGTCGTCGGCAAACGGCGGCCGGTCGATCGCCTCGGCGCTGAAAAGCGTGACCCGCGCCTGCTCTCCACCGGCGACGATCCGCCCAAGATATTTGAAGATCGCGAACGCCGATCGCGGCATTACGTGAAGTTCCACGCGCGCGCCTTCGTGGCCGACGAAACTTACGACGCGGTTGTCGCGCGAGACGGTCGAATCTCCGCAACTTGGGGCGTTGACCGCCGGCGGTGCGTTCGCGGATTTATAGAGTTGGTTGAAGCAAAGCCGCCATTGTTTCTGCTCGGCCGCCTTGTCGCCGCTCTTGACCGACGCGTCGGTCAAATTGATGGTCACGGTCTTGCCGCCGTCAGGTTTACTGGCGCCGCCTTTCTCCCGAAGGGGTTCGCTCGACAGGCCGTAGTCCATCGCGAGGCGCACATATTTTTGAAAATCGGGGAAGCTGGGATCGAGCGGATCGTTGCGCAACTCGCGCCTTTTGCCGCCGCGCTCCTCGATCAGCCTGTCCGTGAACAAATAAAACAATAATTCCCGGGCGATTCCCTGCTGGACAAAGAACTCCAGCGTGCGCGGCTCCACCTCCGCCAGCAAACCGTTATAAAACTCCTTTGTTTCCGACGGGGTGACCTGGAAGTTTGTCGAACCGTTCATCGTCACCGAGTTGCCGGTATAGCCGCTGCCGCCGAGCGGATTGCCGCCAAAAATACTTTCGCTTTGCAGGGCGTTGCTCGCGAGGCTCGTGGCCAGGGGAATATGCGGTCCGAGGATGATGGACGGCAACCCGACCGTCGCGGCCGCCGTCGTCGAACCCGTGATC
>JBAWEN010000479.1:0-17788 GCA_049591215.1 Methylocystis sp.
GAATAATCCGCTCTGAGGCCTTGTTCTTCAAACGCCCCGCGTCCTCTGTGATCCGGATGCTCCACACCCCGCCGTCAAGGAATATGTCCTCTCGCCGCAACTGCATGATTTCGGCCACGCGCGCGCCCTGCATGGCGCACAAGAGCGGAATCCAGCGGATAACCGGGCGGGCGTCAACTACCGCTGCGGCGAGGATCGTCGTGGCCTCGTGATCGCCATACCCAAGCATTTTTCGGGCATCTTTATTGCCCCGGCCGCCCGCCGAGACCTTGCTCGCGGGGTTCGAAGGGAGCCTTTCGTTATTGACGGCATAGTTTAGGACGGCCTTTAGATGGGCCAGCCGGGCGTCGTTGATTGTCTTGGCAGGGACATTGGCCGCAACCATGGCGTCCTTCCATCGCAGCACGTCGGCCTTTGTGAAGCGCCGCGCGTCCGCGTGGCCGACGCTCTCGACAAATTGGCCGATGCTGAAACGATAGCCGCTAAGGGTTTTTGGGGTGGGCTTGCGCTCCAACGCATAGGCGTCGAATAGCGCCCATATGTCCACTGCGCCCGACTCAGGTTTGCGGGTGAATGGCTCCGTGGGGAAGCGGCGTTCGGCGGCGTCGGGGCCGTAGTCCCCATGCGCCATCCGCCCCAAGCGCTGACAGGCGTCCATGTGCGCTTGACCAGCCGCGCGGAGGAAATCGAGGCGGGATTTGGGTGTGAGACGCAGCTGGCGCTCTTGCAAGAACAAGTCCGGCTTCAGGCGTTCCCTCAGGAGTTCCTCGCCGCGCGCCGGATTGTAGGGTAGGCGGTCCCGCTCAGGGTAATCAGGATCGTCGTCAGGGATGAAGTGCTCCAGCGCCTCCCCGACCTTCCACAATTCCTCATCCCAACCGTCGGGGTCTCCAGGGTTCGCGCGGAACTCCGCAACGAGCGACCGATACCACTCGCCCGCTAGCTGCGCCGCTTGTTCATGCGTGAGCGCGAAGCCTTCGTCTTGGAACGTTCGGTAGAAGACGCTCACCTGCTTTGAAACGTCGCGGTAGAGGTCCCGCGCGGCTTTGGCATCTTTGGTGCGGAGAGACACCTTAACGAAGCCATTAACGGTGACGGGCGAGGGCTCCCCGCCCACTTTCAGCCCTAAGCGTTCGCCCCGCAGCCGTTCCCTGAGGCGCGCCGGAACCCGTTCGCGGAAGTAGTAAACGCCGGTTTGAGGATGCTTCCAGGGGTTCGCCATTTTCAGGATCATGTGTACCCGCCGTGTGTACCAGCGGGAACGTCGAAACCCCTCACAAATCAGTAACTAGCTGATGATCCTGGGTATTTAGATTTGATGGTGCCCAAGAGAGGACTCGAACCTCCACGGCTTTCACCACTGGTACCTGAAACCAGCGCGTCTACCAATTCCGCCACCTGGGCCTTGCGTCGTGTCTTAAGGGTTGGCGTCGTCTCCTGTCAATGCGCTCGCCGAGGATTTCCAAAATCCGTTCGCGCTCGCGCCGCGGGCGCGGTCTCAGCCGCGGCCGCCGACATTGAGCAGGCGCAAAATGAACCAGGCGGGCACGACGATCACGGCTCCCGCGATCACATAATTGAACAGTTCCCGCACCGCGCCGAAACCGAGCGCGTAGATCCGGTTCAGGAAATCCTGGACGCCGCGGAAAATGTCGGCGGGGTGTATGTCGAGCCACATGAGCAGCGCGCCGACGACCAGCGAGACGAACAGCAGTTTCACGAACACCGACGCCGGCGCACCCCCGAGAAAGTTTTCGAGCGCGTTCTGGTTTGACATCGGCGAGGGTCCTTGCGTCGTCGAGCCGGGCAGCTCTGTTCGTGGCGCCGCGGAGTTGGCTTCGGGCTGCTTCGACGCGTCGATATGCGGCCATTTGGCGAAGGGATTTTCGTTGCTCATGATCGTCTCGGGTTCCGGGAAAAAAGCCTTCAGGATTTCTCGCCGTTCGCTTCTTCCTTGAAGATGCGCATGATGCGCCTCATGAAGCGTTCGGTAAAGCTCAGCACCCGATCCATGTCCTCCTCCTTGGGCAGGCCGGAAGACGCGCCCGGAGCGCTGGGGCCGCGGGCGGTTTTGAGCTCCGCGTTGTCGCGGCGCAGACGGGCGATTTCGTTCTCCAGCGCCGCGCGCTCGTCGGCGCTGACGCGGCACACCGACAGGCCGGCGTCCACCGTGCAGAAGGATACGGCGCCGGTCTCCTTGTCGAGGCGCAGGAAGCCCCCTGGGGTCGGCGTCATCGAGAAGCGGCCGTCCTGAACCGAGGGCGCGGGGGCGGTCGGCGCCGGCGGATTTATCGACGGCGCTTGCGCCAGGACGGGGCCGCACCAAGCTGTCGCGGCAAGCACTGCCCAAAGGATACGCATCGCCCACCTCCATTCGCGCCGAATATTGGCGCAGCTCAGCAAATGGGGGGCGGGGCCGGCGGCGTCAATGATCGAGGTTCGCGAACTGGCGACGCGCGCCGTTCTCGCGATTGGCGGCGCGGACCAACTGTTTCCCGTCCTATTCCACCGTCACGCTTTTCGCCAGATTTCGCGGCTGATCCACGTCCTTGCCCATGAAAACCGCGACGTGATAGGCGAGAAGCTGCGCCGGCATGGCGTAGACCAGCGCGGCGAAGGCGCCCGCCGCGACTTCCGGCATTTCGATGAAGCCGGCCAGTTCCGCGCTGGCGGCGACGCGGGCGCTTTCCGGGCCGATCAGGATCAGATGGCCGCCGCGCGCGGCGACTTCCTGCAAATTGGAGACGGTTTTCTCCAAACTCGCGTCATGCGGCGCCAGCACGATCACCGGCATGGCGAAATCGATCAGCGCGATCGGGCCGTGCTTCAATTCGCCGGCGGCGTAGCCCTCGGCGTGAATATAGGACAGCTCCTTGAGTTTTAGCGCGCCTTCCAGCGCGAGCGGATAGGATGGGCCGCGCCCGAGGTACAGCACGCTCGAAGCCCGCGCGACATCGCGCGCGACCGGCTCGATCCGCGCCTCGTCCTTTAAGACCCGCGCCATCAGACCCGGCGTCGCGATAAGTTCGGCGACCAGCTCCTTTTCCCGCGCTTCGGTCAACACGCCGCGCGCGCGACCGAGCGCCAGCGCGAGACAGGCGAAGACCGCGAGCTGGCAGGTGAAGGCCTTGGTCGAGGCGACGCCGATCTCCGGCCCCGCCAGCGTTTGCGCCACCGTGTCGCTCTCCCTGGCGATGGTCGAGGTCTCCACGTTGACGATCGAGAGGATGTGCTGGCCCTGCGCCTTGGCGTAGCGCAGCGCCGCCAAAGTGTCCGCCGTCTCGCCCGACTGCGACACGACGATCATCAGCCCGTCCTTGGGCAGCGGCGCCTCGCGGTAGCGAAACTCCGAAGCGATGTCGATATCCACCGAAAGCCGCGCGAAGCGCTCCAGCCAATAGCGCGCGACGAGTCCGGCGTAAAAGGCGGTTCCGCAGGCTGAAATGGTGACGCGCGACAGCGCCTTGGCGTCGAAGGCGAGCTCGAACGGCAGCCGCGCGGTTCCGCTGGCGAGATCGAGATAATGCGCCAGCGTGCGCCCGACCACCTCGGGCTGTTCATGGATTTCCTTGGCCATGTAGTGGCGGTAATTGCCCTTGTCGACCATCAGCGAGCCGGCCTGCAACGGCCGGCGCGCGCGTTCGACGATCCGCCCGGCGGCGTCGAAGAAGGTGGTTTTTTCGCGAGTCAGCGTCACCCATTCGTCTTCCTCGAGATAGGTGATCTCCGTGGCGAAAGGCGCCAGCGCCAGCGCGTCGGAGCCAAGATAAACGCCGTCGTCGCCGAACCCCACCGCGAGCGGCGAGCCTCGCCTCGCGCCGATCAGCAGATCGAGTTCGCCGTCGAACAGAAAAACCAGCGCGAAGGCGCCCTTGAGCCGCGCCAGCGCCGCCGCCACCGCCTCGCGCGGTTTGGAGCCCTGGCGCATTTCCTCGGCGACGAGATGCGCGACGGCCTCGGAGTCCGTCTCGGTGGCGAAGACATGGCCCTTGGCGGTCAACTCCTCGCGCAGCTCGCGGAAATTCTCGATGATGCCGTTATGGACCACCGCGACCTTGTCGTTGGCGTGCGGATGCGCGTTGTTTTCGTTGGGGCGGCCGTGCGTCGCCCAGCGGGTGTGGCCGAGGCCGATGTGGCCGGACAGCGGCGTTTCCTTCAGTTTATCTTGCAAATTTCGTAGCTTGCCGCTGGCGCGCAGCCGCGTTAGTCGGCCATTTTCCAGCGTGGCGACGCCCGCCGAATCATAGCCGCGATATTCCAGACGCTTCAGCGCGTCGATAAGAGCCGGCGCCACGGGCTCGCGCCCCAGAATTCCCACAATGCCGCACATAGCTGATCTCCGACGCGATCTCTGAATGAAATAACAAAAGCCTTGCCATTAAGGCAGGCGCAAGGCCCCGATGCGCCGCGCATGGTTAAGGCCGAGAGGGCCGCGCGGGAGAGGTCGCGATTTAGGCCTTTTCAGTCTTCTTCGCCCGCCGCGCCTCGCGAAACGCCCGCGCCCAGCCGGCCTTCACGACCTGCCGGCCGCGCGCGACCACGAGGGCGTCTTCGGCGACGTCCCCCGTTACGACCGAACCCGAACCGACATAGGCTCCGGCGCCGATGGTCACCGGCGCGATCAGCGAAGAGTTGGAGCCGATGAAGGCGCCGTCGCCGATGCGGGTTTTATATTTGAAGAAGCCGTCGTAATTGCAGGTGATGGTCCCGGCGCCGATGTTGGCGTCGGCGCCTATTTCGGCGTCGCCGAGATAGGTGAGGTGGCTGACCTTGGCGCCGGCGCCCAATGTGGTGGATTTGATCTCGACGAAATTGCCGACCTTGGCGCCCGGTCCAAGGTTTGTTCCGGGGCGCAGACGCGCGAACGGGCCGACATGCGCGCCGGCGCCAACCAGAGCGCCTTCGATGCGCGAAAATGCGTGAATATGCGCGCCGTCGGCGACCTCCGCCCCCGGGCCGAAAACGACATGCGGCTCGATCAGGACATCGCGGCCCAACTTCGTGTCGGCGTTGAAAAAAACCGTCTCCGGCGCGATCAGCGTGGCTCCATTGATCATCGCGGCTTGGCGCAGCCGGTCCTGCGCGATGCGTTCCGCCCGCGCAAGCTGCGCGCGGTCGTTGACGCCGAGCACCTCACTCTCCGCGCCGACGACGACGCGCGCCTCCAATCCCTTCGCGCGCGCAATCTCAACGATATCAGTGAGGTAGTATTCGCTCTTGGCGTTGTCGGCGCCAACGTCCCGCAACAGTTCCAGCGCCCGCCGCCCGTCGATCGCCATCAGTCCAGCGTTGCAAAGCGTGATCACGCGCTCCGCGTCGCTGGCGTCTTTTTCTTCTCTTATGGCGGCCAGCCGTCCCGCGTCGTCGCGGATCAAGCGCCCGTAACCAAAGGGATTCGCGGTTTCGAAACCGAGCGCCGCGACCGCCGCCCCGTCCTCCAGCGCCGCGCGAAGAGCCAGAATCGTCGCGGTCGTCACGAGCGGCGTGTCGGCGAAGAGGACCAAAATGTCGTCATGCCCCCGCGCGATAGCGTCGCGGGCGGCCAGAACCGCATTGGCCGTGCCAAGCCGCTGCTCCTGCACGAAAATTTCCGTTTCCGCGCACAGCTTGGCGGCCTCGGCGCGCACATCCTCGCGTCCGGGTCCGACGACGACCGCGACGCCGCCGGCCTTCGCGCCGGCGACGCTCGCCAGCACATGCGCCAGCATGGAGCGTCCGGCGATCTCATGCAAAACCTTCGGGCGATCGGATTTCATGCGCGTGCCCTCGCCGGCGGCGAGGACGATGGCGAGAGCGCTACGGTTGTTTGCTGAGGACATAGGCGCGCAATAACCTTTTCGACTCAATTTTGTGTGGCGGGGCGACGCCCTTATTACCAGCTATTCGCGGATTTCGAAGCCCCGGGAAGCCCACGCTCGTCGGAATTTCGCGTCCTCCCCGCAACGGCCGGCGAAATGTCGCGGCTCGTTAAAGAAAGGCGTTTCGAATCCCGATCATTCTTGTATAGATGGCGCCACGCCCCAATCTTCTCGATACGCCGCTCCCAGGTTCCTAAAGCTCATGGTCGAACGCAGAGACGTTTTAAAAGCGGCGCTGGGCGCGTTGGCCGCCTCGATTACCCCCGCCGACGCCGCGCAGGAGGCTTCGCCGGCTCCGGCCGCGAATCCGGCCTTCTCTCGCGAAAAAGACGTGGTGGAACGCGCGCGCGCGCTCTCCAAAAAGCCGTTCTCGCCGCCAGCCAATGATCTTCGCGAGCCTTTCTCCACCCTCACTTACGAACAATATGTCCTCGATATCAAGATGAAGCCCGGCGCGGCCGTTTGGGCCAGCGAAAATAAGGGCTTCTCCATCGAGCCGCTGCATCGCGGGTGGATTTTCACCGCGCCCGTGGAATTGAACGTCGTCGAGGGCGGAGAGTCGAGGCGCATCGCCTATGACCAGGCCCAATTCGACTATGGCGCGCTCAAGATCGCCGAGAAATTGCCCGACATGGGATTTTCCGGATTTCGCGTGCTCCGCGCCCAAAACGCCGGCGAGGCGGAGATGATCGCGCAGTTTCAGGGCGCGAGCTTTTTCCGCGCCCGCGTCTCCAGGGATCAGCCGCTCGGCGTCACCGCGCGCGGGCTGTCCCTGCGCACCGCCGATTCGCGCGGCGAGGAATTCCCGGTCTTTCGCGCCTTCTGGATCGAAAAACCGGCGCTCGGCGACAACACCTTGGTTATCCATGCCTTGCTCGATTCACAGAGCGTCACGGGCGCCTATCGCTTCACGCTTCGCCCCGGCGAAGCGACCATTATCGACACCGAGATGACGCTTTTTCCGCGCGTCGATCTCGACCATGTCGGTATCGCCGGACTCGCCGGCGCCTCGTTGTTCACGCCGCTCGATCGCCGCCGCTCCGACGATATCCGTCCCGCGGCGGCGGAAATGAACGGCCTGCAGATGCTCACCGGCAAGAACGAGTGGGTGTGGCGGCCGTTGTCCAACCGGAACAACCTCCAACTGTCGTCCTTTGTCGACGCCAATCCCAAGGGCTTCGGTTTTCTAACGCGCGACCGGGACATCAGCGCCTATCAGGACGACGTCGCGCATTGGGAGCAACGTCCCTCGCTGTGGGTCGAACCGCTAGGCGAGTGGGGCGAAGGAGCGGTCCAACTCGTCGAGATCCCCTCCGAATCCGACTTCAACCAAAACATCATCGCCTATTGGCGCCCGAAACAACTGCTGGCCAACGGCGCCGAGGCGAATTTCGCCTTCCGTCAGTTTTGGTGTTGGGAGCCGCCTGCGCGTCCGCCCCTGGCCTCTGTCGCCGACGCGCGCGGCGGTCGCGCGGCGGCGCCCAAACTTCGCCGTTTTCTCGTCGTTTTCACCGGCGATATTCTTGGCGACCCCGCCCGTGTCGCGACGTTGAAGCCCGCTCTGACCACCTCGCCAGGATCGGCGAAAGTCATCGGCCTGTACGCCAACCCGCCCGCGAAGACCTGCCGCGTGCTGTTCGATGTCGACCCCGGCGGGGAGAACTTTTGCGAGCTGCGGCTCGTCCTCCAATCGGGCGACGACCCGATCAGCGAAACCTGGCTTTATAGATGGACCTCGTAAATCAAGCGCTTGCCGAAATCGAGCCGCCGGTCGCCGCAAGGCGATCCGCCCCGAACCTCGTGAGCGCTCCGCCGACTCCGACCGAAAGCCGGTTGGCGATGCCGGCGCAGAACCTGTTCAAATTCGATTCTCGGCAGCGTCGCCGTCTCTCGGCGCCGCGACTCGTGATCACACCTTGGCTGTCGCGGCTCGTGGCCTTTGGCGGCGGGGCGGCGCTGACCGTCTACGGCGGCTTCGAGATGTATAGGGTCATCGACGTCGGCGGCGTCACAACCTTGAAATGGGCGCTGCTGGGCCTGTTCGTGCTGAATTTCTCGTGGATCGCGCTGTCTTTTTCGAGCAGCATCGTCGGCGCGGCGATGCTCTTGCGTCGACGCTCGCCGTCCGTCGCGCCAGGTCGGCTTTCGGCTCGGACCGCCGTGGTCATGCCGATCTACAACGAGGCGCCGAGTAGAGTCTTCGCCGCCTTGCAAGTGATTTTCGAGGATGTCGAGACAACGGGACTTGGAGAGAATTTCGACTGGTTCTTTCTCTCGGACACCACCAATCCCGATATATGGATCGCCGAGGAACGGGCTTTCATCGGGGTTCGGCGGCGGCTTGGCGCGCTTGGCGCGCGCGTGTTCTACCGGCGGCGCGAAAAGAACACCAGCCGCAAGGCCGGCAATATCGCGGATTTCGTTTCGCGCTGGGGCGGCGCCTACGCGCATATGGTCGTGCTCGACGCGGACAGCCTGATGACGGGCGCGACCATTGTTCAACTGGCCGCCACGATGGAGGCGGACTCCGATTCCGGCATCATCCAGACCTTGCCGCTGATCATCAATCGCAACACCCTGTTCGCGCGGGTGCAGCAGTTCGCGGCCCGGATCTATGGTCCCGTGATCGCCGCCGGTCTTTCCGCATGGATGGGCCGCGACGGTAATTACTGGGGGCACAACGCGATCATCCGCACGGAGGCGTTCGCGCGCTATTGCGGTCTGCCGGATCTTCGGGGGCGCCCGCCGTGGGGCGGCCATATAATGAGCCATGATTTCGTCGAGGCGGCGTTGATGCGTCGCGCCGGCTACGCGGTCTACATGCTGCCGACGCTCGGCGGCTCCTATGAGGAGAGCCCGCCGTCGCTAATCGACCTTTCCACCCGCGACCGGCGCTGGTGCCAGGGCAATCTGCAACATATTCGCGTGCTGCTCGGGCGTGGATTCCACTGGGCGACGCGCCAACATTTTCTCACCGGCATCTTCGGTTATCTGACCTCGCCCTTGTGGCTGCTGCAACTGCTGGTCGGCATCGCGCTGGTGTTTCAGGCCAGCTATTTCCGACCCGAGTATTTCACTTCCGAATTCACGCTGTTTCCGGTGTGGCCGCGTTTCGACGCCGAACGCTCGCTGGAGTTGTTCGAACTCACGATGGGCATTTTGCTCGCGCCGAAGCTGTTCGGGCTCATCGTCGCGATCCGCGATCCGGACACGCGCCGCGGGTCCGGCGGCGTCGCGGGCTTGCTGGTCTCGACATTGTTCGAGGTGGTGCTCTCGGCCTTGCTCGCGCCGATCATGATGCTAATTCAGACCGGTCATGTCGTGCATATCGTATTCGGTTTCGATACGGGCTGGGACCCGCAACGACGCGACGACGGTTCGGTGCCCTTCGCCGCCATCGTGCGGCGCCACCGCTCGCATGTGGCCCTGGGCGTTCTCTCGCTGGTCGCGGGCCTGCTGATTTCGCCGTCGCTGGTGGCCTGGATGTCGCCCACCATCGCCGGCCTCATTCTGTCGATCCCCATCTCCTGGTTGACCAGCCAGCGTTGGCTAGGATTGGTTTTTCGCCGCGCTGGCCTGCTGGCGACTCCGGAGGAGACGACGACGCCGCCCGTCGCCAAGCGCGCCAGGGCGCTGTCCAAAGTGCTCGCGCGCGCTCGGGAGGACGAGATGAACGGGCTTCTCGCCATTCACGGCGACGCGGAGTTGCGCGAATTGCACGAGCAGTGGTTGCCCGCGCGCAGACCGCGTCAGCGCGGCCAGATCACCGCCGACCGCGCCGTCGCCGAGGCGAAGCTCGCGGACGCCGAGACGATCGAGGACGCCGTGCAATGGCTCAATCGCGGCGAAAGGCTTGTCGCGCTCGGCGACCGCGCGCTGATCTCGATGGCGGCGCGCCTGCCGCGGCGCGCCAAGGGCGAGGCCGGCGCCGAGCAATGACCGAAGCGAGCAGGGTTGGTCGCCAATGACGCTGATCTATAAAATCGTCGCGGAGCCGGTCTGGCGCGTTGCGGGGCTCGTCTTTCGTGGGGCCGGGGTCGATCTTTCCGACGGATTCATCCATTTTTCGACATCGGGCCAGGCGCCGGCGACCGCCGCGCGGCATTACGCCGGTCAGCGCGATCTGCTGCTCGTCGCCGTCGACGCGGCGCCGCTTGGCGACGCCCTGAAATGGGAGGTTTCGCGCGGCGGCGAACTCTTCCCTCATCTATACGGTGAATTGCCGCTCTCCTCCGTCGCCTGGGTCAAGCCGCTGCCGTTGGACGCCGACGGAAACCACGACTTCTCGGGCCTCTCGCCATGATCGGATATTTCGGCGCCGCCGCGACCGCCCTGCTGCGCGGGCTGGACGCCGAAGACGCGCATCGTCTGACGATTGGAGCGCTGCGGCTGCTGCCGAGACGCGCGCCCACGCCGGATGATCCCCGTCTTGCGACAAAGGTTTTCGGGCTCGATTTTCCCAATCCGGTCGGCCTCGCGGCCGGCTTCGACAAGAACGCCGAGGCGTTCGGCGAGACGCTGGCGTTGGGTTTTGGCTTTGTCGAGGTCGGCACGCTGACTCCGCTTCCCCAGCCGGGCAATGCGCGCCCGCGCGTTTTTCGTCTCGTCGAGGATCGCGCCGTCATCAATCGCTATGGCTTCAACAACGACGGCCACGCGCCGGCGTTGAGGCGCCTCGCGGCGCGCGCGCGACGCGGAATTGTCGGCGTCAATATCGGGGCGAACAAGGACGCCCACGACCGCGTCCAGGATTATGTGGCTGGCGTGCGCGACTTCGCCGAGGCGGCCGACTATTTTACGATCAATATTTCCTCGCCCAATACGCCGGGGCTGCGCGATTTGCAGGAGCCGAAGGCTCTCGCCGACCTCCTCGCGCGCGTCGTCGACGCCCGCGCGGGCGCGCCGACGCGCCGTCCACTGCTGCTCAAAATCGCGCCCGATCTGACACTGTCGCAACTCGACGACATCGTGCGCGTCGCCCGCGAGGCCCAAATCGACGGCATGATCGTCTCCAATACGACACTCGCGCGCCCTGGATCGTTGCGCTCGAAACTGGCGACGGAAGCGGGCGGACTTTCCGGCGAGCCGCTGTTCGCGCTCTCGACCCGGCGGCTGGCGCAGGTTTTCCTGCGAGTCGAGGGACAGTTTCCGCTGATCGGCGTCGGCGGGATTAACAGCCCGGAGACCGCTTTCGCAAAGATCGAGGCGGGAGCCGCTCTGTTGCAGCTCTATTCGGCGCTTGTCTACGAGGGGCCGGGGCTTGTGACTCGCATCAAGCAGGGGCTGGCTTCCCGCCTCGCCGCTGAAAACGCGCCGCTCGGCGCGTTGATTGGGCGGAAGGCCAAGGATTTCGCCCGCGAATGAAAGGCCGGCGCCGCCAACGATAATTAAGCGCGGCCTCTCGCCCTTCCGTCCGGCGTCGGCAATTCCAGACTCCCTCCGGGATTCCGGTTTTCCTCAAATTCGCGAGGGAACTTACGGCCGCTCCCAATGGCTGCGCAGCGCGCCGTCGGCTTCCATCAGTTCGAGCAGCATCCCTTCCCGTAGGCCGCGGTCGGCGATCCGGGTGCGTTCGGCCGGGAAAACCTCGCGAATCGCCTCGAAGATAGCGCAGCCCGCGAGCACCAGATCGGCGCGCTGAGGGCCGATGCAGCCATTCGCCACCCGCTGTTCGAAATCCATGGCGCGTAGCCTGGCGATCGCCCGAGAAGCGTCTTCGTCGGACATCCAGAGGCCATCGACGCGCCACCGGTCGTAACGCTCCAGGCCAAGATGCACGCCGGCCAGGGTCGTCACCGTGCCCGAGGTGCCCAGCAGATGAAAACGCGCGCAACGGGGGCGGCTGGCCATCGCCCGCGCGAAGGGCGCCAGGGCGTCGCGGGCGAAGCTTGTCATGGCCTTGAAAGTCTCGGCGCTAACGCTTTTGCCGCCGAAATGTTCGGCCAGGGACACGACGCCAAGCTCCAGCGACGTCCATTCGCGAAGCTCCAGCGACGCTCCCGGTTCTTTTGGAGGGCGCGCGAGCCATACGAGTTCGGTCGAACCGCCGCCGATATCGAACAGCAGCACGCTTTCGGACTCGCGGTCGACCAGGGCGCCGCAGCCGCGCGCGGCGAAGCGCGCTTCGGTCTCGCGGTCGATGATTTCCAGCTCGAGACCGGTTTCGTGCAACACGCGGGAGATGAATTGATCGCCATTCTCGGCGCCGCGGCAGGCCTGCGTCGCGACGAGGCGCGCGCGCGTGACGCCGCGCGCCTGCATTTTGTCGCGACAGACTTCCAGCGCCTTGAGCGTGCGTTCGATCGCTTCCTCGCTGATGCGGCCATGGCGGCCAAGGCCTTCGCCCAATCGCACGATGCGGGAAAACGCGTCCACGATGCGCAACACTTCGCCGTCGCGTCGGCGAGGCCGGCGTTCGGGCCTGGCGATCAGCAAACGGCAATTATTGGTGCCAAGATCGAGCGCGGCATAGACGTGCCCCTCATCGCGATCGCAATGCGTGGGCGGGGACAGGGCGAATTTGGGAACCGGCGGGGACGCGGCGCACGGACCGACCGCCGCGCCCAGGATCCCGCGCTGGGCGGCTTCGACCATGCCTTCGCCTTCGGCGGGCTGATCCCTCCCGATCAAATCCTGCTCCCGCACCTTGACAATTTCCATCCCGGCTCGACCAATGCGCTCCGCATCAGTCGGCTCAATCTCCCTTCATGAAGCAACATTGGCGCAACCGCAAGCCGTTTCCCGCGGCGGCGTCAATCCTGCGATAGCCGCGTGCGGCCCGGACCCTTGGGCGGTTCCGCGATTCGCTCGACCTCGTGCGGCTCGCGGCGCGCCCGCCGAAGCGTCGCCTCCAGTAACGCCATGAAGGTGTCGATGTCCGCCTCATGGGTGCGATGGTTGATGATCGCCGCGCGAATCGCCGGAGTTCCGTCGAGGATCGTCAGCGACGGCGCGGCCTCGCCGCTCTCGTGCAACTCCATGACGACCTCGCGCGCCAGATCGCCGTCAGGGTCGTCCGCGACGCCAAAGCAAACAATGTTGAGCGTGACCGGCGCGCGCAGAACGAAGTTCTTCGAGGTTTCCAGCGCCTGTTCGAGCCGCCGCGCCATGCGGCAGGTCTGCTCGATGCAGGCGCCGAGCCGTTCCGTTCCGAAGGTCTCGATCGTGAACCAGGTTTTGAGCGCCCGAAACCCGCGCGAAAGGTCGGGGCCGAGATCGCAGGGCCAGGTTTCGCCGGCGGCGAGCCCGCGCGGCGCGCGCGAAAGATAGGCGGCGTCGGCCTTGAACGCGCGGCGATGCATTTCCGGGTCGCGGATGAGAAAAAACCCGGCGTCGTACGGCACATGCAGCCATTTGTGAAAATCGAAGGCGATGCTGTCGGCCCGCTCGAGCCCCTTCACCAGAGGCTTGAGCGCGGGCGACAAAGCCGCAAGGGCGCCAAAGGCGCCGTCGACGTGGAACCAGATGTCTTCCTCGCGGGCCACATCGGCCAGCGCGTCGAGATCGTCGACGGCTCCGGTGTCCACCGTGCCGGCCGTGCCGACGATCATGAAAGGGGTGAATCCGGCCGCGCGGTCGGCGGCGATGGCGTGAACGAGGTCGCCGACCCGAATGGCGCGGCGCTCGTCGGAAGGAATCAGCCGCAAGTGGCGCGCGCCGAGCCCGGAAAGCTCCATCGCCTGACGCACGCAATTATGCACCTCGCGCGAGGCATAGGCGACCAGCATCGAATCGAGCGCATTGAGGCCGTTGAGCCGAACATTCCTGGCCCCGGCGGCGCGCTCGCGCGCGACCAGCAATGAGAGAAAATTGGCCATCGACGCGCCGGTGACGAAAATCCCCGAGGCGTCGAGCGGAAATCCGAAGGCTTGCGCCATCCACAGCGCGATCTGGCGCTCGACATCCAGCGCGATGTGATTGCGGCCGCCGCAATTGGAATCGAGCCCGGCCGCCAGCATTTCGGCGATCATCCCGACCGGCGTGCCCGCTCCTTGCACCCAGCCCATGAACAGCGGATGCGTATTGCCGATCGCGAAGGGCTTTATGTGACGATCGAATTCCGTCAGCGCCGTCCCGAAGTCGCGGCCTTCGAGCGGCAAAGGGCGGCGAAAGAAGGCTTTCGCCTCATCGCTGGCCGGGCGCCAGACGGGGCGCTCGCGCACATCGCGAATGTGGTCGATCATCGCGTCGAGCGCGCCATGCGCCTGCGCCCGAAACGCCTCCCAGTCGGAAGGGTCGAGGTCTTCGGGGGCGCGGTCCTTCAGAACGGGTTTTTTGGGATCGGTCATAGCTTTTCACCGGCCCTGGCGAGGGCGGGTGCCGTCAAGGCGTGTGATCTGTCCATGCGCCGCGCGTCTCCGGGCCGGTCGTTCGCGGTGGAATAGCGGGCTTTGCTTGAAAAAGGCAACCATCCCCCGTTTTTTGGACAGGCGAGGCGGCTTGGGCGGCGCATTTTGCGTTCGCCTGGGGTAATAGTTCCCATTCGCCTGCCCAAGCCCTTCTCTTCAAACCTCGCGATCCCCATGATCCCAACTCTTCTCGCTTTCGTCGCCCTGCTCATCTGGTTCTACCTCGTCGTTTTCCATGGAGGCTTCTGGCGGCTGACCGAACGGGACGATCGTTTCGCGCCGCCCGGCGCGCCCGCGCCCAAGGGCGTCACGGTGACCGCCATTATCCCGGCGCGCGACGAGGCCGATGTGATCGGACAATGCCTTTCCTCGCTGTTGGCGCAGCAATTTTCCGGCAAACTCGACATTGTTCTGGTCGACGATCAAAGCGGGGACGGCACCGCCGAGACCGCCAGAGCCCGCGCCGCGGCGGAAGGGGGCGCGGAGCGATTGACGGTGTTGACCTCGAACGGTCCCGCTTCCGGCTGGACCGGCAAGCTCGCGGCGATGCAGCGCGGCTTCGATCATGTGCTGGGCCTGCCGAAGCTCCCGGACTACGTGCTGTTTTGCGACGCCGACATCGGCTTTGGTCCGACGGCGCTGGAGCTACTCGCGACCGGCGCCCTGGCGCGAAAGACGGTGCTCGCCTCGCTGATGGTCAAATTGCGCTGCGAAAGTCGTGCCGAGCGCTGGTTCGTGCCGGCTTTCGTGTTTTTCTTTCAGAAGCTCTATCCCTTTTCCAGGGTGAACGATCCCAAGAGCTCCGTCGCGGCCGCCGCCGGGGGCGTGATGCTGGTCCGGCCCGGCGCGTTGGCGCGGGCGGGGGGCCTTGGCGCTATTCGCGGCGCGTTGATCGATGACTGCGCGCTCGGCGCGCTGATGAAAAGCCAGGGGCCGATCTGGCTGGGACTGACCGATGCTGTCCACAGCCTGCGCCCCTATCCCGGCTTCAAGGACATAGAACGCATGGTGACGCGCTCGGCCTATGCTCAGCTGAGTTTTTCGCCGCCGCGGCTTTTTGGCGTGATCCTTGGGATGATTCTCGTCTATCTCGCGCCGCCGCTGATCGCGCTCCTTGGCGAAGCGCCAGCGCGCGACGCGGCGTTGGTCGCCTATCTGCTGATCGTCCAGGCATATATTCCGTCGCTGCGCTTTTACAATCTCCCGCGGGCTCACGCGCTCGCCTTGCCCCTGGTCGCCGCCTGTTATACGTGGTTCACCCTGGAGTCGGCGCGGCAGCACATGCTTGGGCGCGGCGGCGCCTGGAAGGGCCGCTACCAGGCGCCCGAGCGCGTTTTCCGCCGGAGCGAACGCCGGTTCGAAGATGAAAATGCGTAAAAACGATAACTTCGGGCGGGATTTCGAGCGATGAGCGACGCCAGCACGATCGACATAGCCGAAACGTCTTCGGGCAAGACCCATCGGCACGAGAATTTCCCCGTTGCGTCATTCCTGATCGCCCAGCGCCACCGCGCGCCGATTCTCGCCTTTTATAATTTCGTGCGCGCGGCGGACGATATTTCCGACCACCCGACGCTCGCGCCCGCCGACAAACTCGCCCTGCTCGACCGGCTGGAGGCGGCGCTGCTGCAAAAAGGCCCCGACGAATCCGTCGCCCGCGCCCTGCGGGAAGTATCGCGGGAGCGTGGGCTTTCCCTCGGGCACGCCTGCGATCTCGTGACCGCCTTCCGCCGCGACGTGACGCAGCTTCGCTATCAGGATTGGGACGATCTCATCGATTACTGCCGCTATTCGGCGATGCCGGTCGGGCGCTTCGTGCTGGACGTCCACGGCGAAAACGCGGACGAAACCTGGGGCCTCAACGACGGGCTTTGCGCGGCCCTGCAAATCATCAATCACTTGCAGGATTGCGGCAAGGATTACCGCGATCTCGACCGGGTCTATCTCCCGCTGGACACGCTCCAGGAGTTTGGCGCGAGCGTCGAAATGCTGGCGTTGCCCGCGGCGCCCGCTCCGCTCCGCGCCGCGCTCGAAAAACTGGCCGGGCGAACCGGCGGCCTACTGGCGCAAGCGCGTCCCTTCGCGGATCGGATCGCCGACGCGCGCCTGGCGATGGAGGTCGGCGCCATCCAAAGTCTGGCCGAATTGCTGACCCGCGGGCTCGGCGTCGCCGATCCGCTGAGCGAAAAGGTGCACGCCAGCAAGCCGCGATTCGCGCTTGTCGGCGCGCTTGGCGCGACGGCCGCGTTGCTGCGCCGGTTCGGCCCCCGCAAGGCGGCGGGAGGAGCATCGTGAGCGTGACCGAGGGCGCGGCGCAGGCGCAAAAGCCAAAACTGACCGCGAAGAAAAGCTCGTTCTATCTCGCGATGCGCGTGCTGGAGCCTCCGCGGCGCGACGCCATGTTCGCGATCTACGCCTTCTGCCGCGCCGTGGACGACATCGCCGACGAAGAGGGCGACCGCGAAGAGCGCCGGCGCCGGTTGACCGAATGGCGCCGCGACCTCGACGAACTTTACGCCGGGCGCACCCGCCTGCGCTGCGCCCAGCTCGCCGAGCCGGTTCGCCGCTTTGGCCTGGAGCGCGCCGATTTCGAGGCGGTGATCGACGGCATGGAGATGGACGTCGATCAGGACATTCGCGCGCCCGATTGGGCGACGCTCGACCGCTATTGCGATAATGTCGCGAGCGCCGTGGGGCGGCTGTCGATCCGCGCCTTCGGTCTCGTCGACGAGTCCACGCCGCCGGGGAAGTTGCCGGAAGACGCGCGTCTGCTAGCCCATCATTTGGGCCGCGCCCTGCAACTCACCAATATTTTGCGCGATCTTGACGAGGACGCCGAGCGCGGCCGGCTCTATCTGCCGCGCGAGGCGCTGCTCGCGGCTGGCGTCGTCGACTTTTCGCCCGAGGCCGCTCTGGCGCATGAGGGTCTCGGCAAGGCTTGCGAGGAGGTCGCGCGGGTGGCGCGCGGACATTACGAAGCGTCGGAGCCGATTTTGGCCGCGAGCCCGGCGCGCGCCGTGAAGGCGCCGGCGCTGATGGCCGCCGCCTATCACTCGATTCTCGTCCGGCTTTGCGAGCGGGGTTTCGCGGCGCCGCGAGAAAAGGTGCAGGCCTCGAAACTGAAAATCGCGTTGGCGCTGCTGCGTTACGCTTTCGCATGAAAAACCCGGGCGGGAATGGCGTCGCGCATATCGTCGGCGCCGGGCTCGCGGGACTTTCCTGCGCGATAAAACTCGCGCAGGCGGGGAGGCGGGTCGCGCTATACGAGGCCGCGCGCATGGCTGGCGGGCGTTGTCGCTCCTACTATGATTCGACGCTCGATCTGACCATCGACAACGGCAATCACCTGCTGCTCTCCGGCAACGCGGCCGCGCGCGATTACACGGCGCGCATCGGCGCTGATGACGCGCTGGTCGGGCCGGAGCAATGCGTCTTCGATTTCGTCGATGTGCGCGACGGCGAGCGCTGGCGTCTTAGACCCAACGCCTCGCGGCTGCCCTGGTGGATTTTCGTCTCCTCGCGCCGCGTCCCGAGAACCAGGCCAGCGGATTATCTCGGCGCGGCGCGGCTGCTCCGCGCGAA
>JBAWEN010000480.1:0-5371 GCA_049591215.1 Methylocystis sp.
CGGACTCGCATAAGCCGTTCGATATTAGAGAAGTGATCGCTCGCATCGTCGATGAAAGCGCTTTCGACGAATTCAAACCGCTCTATGGAGCCACATTGGTGACAGGCTTCGCTCATATCTGGGGCTACCCCGTGGGAATTTTCGCCAACAACGGAATTTTATTCAGCGAAAGCGCTCAGAAAGGCGCGCATTTCATGCAAATTTGCGCAAAAAGACGCATGCCGGCGATTTTTCTGCAAAACACCACCGGCTTCATGGTTGGAGCCAAATACGAAGCGGTCGGGATCGCCAAGGACGGCGCCAAGATGGTGACGGCGGTGGCGACGGCCGCCGTGCCCAAATTCACCGTTATCATAGGCGGCAGCTTCGGCGCGGGCAATTACGCGATGTGCGGACGCGCTTACTCGCCGCGCTTTCTGTGGATGTGGCCCAACGCCCGCATCAGCGTGATGGGCGGCGAACAGGCCGCGAGCGTGCTCTCTCGCGTTCGGCGCGACGCGCTCAAGGCGCGCGGCGAGAGCTGGACGCCTGACGAGGAAGAAGCGTTCAAGGAACCGATCCGCGAGCAATATGAGCGGCAGGGGAATCCTCTCTATTCCAGCGCGCGGCTTTGGGACGATGGCGTGATCAATCCCATCGATACGCGCCGTGTGCTTGGTCTCTGTCTTTCCGCGAGCGCGAACGCGCCCATCGAGGAAACACGATTCGGACTATTTCGCATGTGAGCGCGGAGCGATGGATCTATTGGAATCGATCGACGATCGCGGCGTCGCGACGCTGACGCTGAACCGCCCCGAGCGCCACAACGCTTTCGACGGACAATTGGTCGCGCATCTAACGGACGCCTTGCGCGAGCTGGACGCGCGAGCCGACATTCGCGTCGTCCTTATCCGTGGCGATGGACCGAGCTTTTCCGCCGGCGCGGACGTCGACTGGCTGAAGCGCATGGCCGCCGCCTCGTTCGAGGAAAACCTCGCCGACGCTAGCGCGCTCGCCGATTTAATGCACGGGCTCGACCGTCTGTCGAAGCCGACCGTCGCTTATGTTCACGGCGCGGCCTATGGCGGCGGCGTGGGTCTCGCCGCCTGTTGCGACATTGCGATCGCGACCGAACGCGCGAGCTTTTGCTTGAGCGAAGCAAAGCTCGGGATCATTCCCGCGGTGATTGGACCTTTTGTCATCCGGGCGATCGGCGCGCGTCAGGCGCGGCGCTATGCCCTGACCGCCGAAGTTATTTTCGCGAGGACCGCGCGCGAGATCGGTCTCGTCCATGAGGCGGCGAGCGAAGAGGAAGCACCCGCCTTGTGCGAAAAAATCGTCGCGGCGTTGTTGCGTTGCGCGCCCGGCGCGCAGGCCGAGGCCAAGTCCCTGGTCTCTTTTTGCCAAGCCCGCGCGATCGACGACGAGTTGGCGCGCGAGACGGCCCGGCGGATCGCGGAGCGGCGCGCCTCGCCCGAGGGCCGCGAAGGGCTCCAAGCCTTTCTGGAAAAGCGATCGCCATCCTGGAAAGGCTCGAATGTTTGAAAGACTGCTGATCGCCAATCGCGGCGAGATAGCCTGCCGCGTCATCAGGACCGCCAAGCGGCTCGGAATAACGACGGTCGCTGTCTATTCGCAGGCCGACGCGGGCGCGCTGCATGTCGATCTGGCGGACGAAGCGTGGCTGATCGGTCCAGCGCCAGCGCGAGAGAGCTATCTTTCCATCGACAAGATCATCGAGATCGCGCGCCGTTCGGGCGCGCAAGCCGTGCATCCCGGATATGGCTTTCTGTCGGAAAATGAGCAATTTTCGGAAATCTGCGCGCGGGCCGGCCTGATCTTCGTCGGACCGCCGGCGTCCGCCATGCGACTGATGGGCTCGAAGGCCTCCGCGAAGGCGCTGATGGAGCGCGCTGGCGTCCCGGTGGCGCCCGGCTATCACGGCGAGGCGACGGACGTGGAGACGCTGAGCGAGGCGGCCGCGCGCATCGGCTTTCCCGTGCTGATCAAGGCCTCAAGCGGCGGAGGCGGCCGTGGAATGCGCGTCGTGCGCGAGGCGGGAGCGTTGCCGGAGGCCATCGCCGGGGCAAAACGCGAGGCGCAAGCCTCGTTTGGCGACGACCGCCTGTTGATCGAAAAGTATTTGAGCGGGCCAAGGCATATCGAAATTCAGATATTCGCCGACGCGCACGGGGGCTGCGTGTCCTTTCTTGAGCGCGACTGCTCGATGCAACGGCGCCATCAGAAGATTGTTGAAGAGACGCCAGCGCCGGGCCTTTCGCCGGAATTGCGCCGCGCGATGCGGCAGGCCGCCGTGGCGGCGGCGCAAGCGGTGGGCTACATCGGCGCGGGAACGGTCGAATTCCTGCTTCAAGACGACAGTTTTTACTTTCTGGAAATGAATACGCGGCTCCAGGTGGAGCACCCCGTCACCGAGATGATTGCGCGGCAAGACCTCGTCGAATGGCAATTGCGCGTCGCTTCCGGCGAGCGTTTGCCGCTGACGCAGGACGAATTGCAAATGCGCGGCTGCGCGATGGAGGCGCGGATCTGCGCTGAAGATCCCGCCCGCGACTTCATGCCTTCGGTCGGCGAAATCGTGCATCTGCGGACGCCGCGCGAAAGCGAGGCGGTCCGCGTCGACACAGGCGTGCGGCGCGGCGACCGCGTAACGCATTATTATGATTCGCTGCTGGTGAAGCTGATCGTATGGGGCTCGGATCGCGCCGAGGCGATGCAACGGCTGCGCGCGGCGCTCGAAACCTTCGAACTTGTCGGAGTTTCGACCAATCTCGATCTGCTGCGCGCCTTTGTCGCTGATCCGAAATTTCAACGCGGCGAATATGACACGGGATTCGTCGAAGCCGAGGCGCCGCGGTTGACGTTGGCGGCGACGCCGACCCGGGACGAGGAGGCGATCGTTCTGGCGGCCGCCGCCGCCGCATGGCTTGCCGATCAGCGGAGTCGGGACGAGGCCAGCGCGGCCGAGTGTGGTGATCCATGGTCACCCTGGGCGATGGGTGATGGATGGCGCGTCAACGGGACGGGTCGTCACGACATTGAATTCGACCTTAACGCGCGAAGGCTGCGCGCGAGAATTCATCCGCTCGCGGCGGGAGGCTTTCGCCTTGAAACGCCTGCGTTTACCGCGATTATCGAAGCAAGGGAGCATGACGGGAGAATGCGGCTTCGCGTCGAGGGCGTGGCGCGCGAAGTCGCGATCGTCAGGCGCGGCGCGGAAATAGTGGTGATTCTGTTGGGCCGCGATTATGCGCTGACGCCCGTCGATCCGCTGAAGCCGCCCGCGCGAGCGGCGGATCTGGATCAGCAGTTGCGCGCGCCGCTGCCGGCCAGGGTGACGCGAATTTTTGTCGCGCAAGGAGAGAAAGTGAAAAAGGGAGCGCCGCTCATCAATCTCGAAGTCATGAAAACGGAAGTCGCATTGACCGCGCCGCGAGATGGCCAAATCGAGAGCATTTTTTGCGCGGAGGGCGAATGGATGGCGGAAGGCGCGAAACTAGCGGCCTTGGTCGAGGAAGAAGCCGCATGACGTTGACGCCCCGCGTGCGCATCGTCGAGGTTGGCCCCCGCGACGGTCTCCAGAGCGAACCCACGCTCCTTTCCGTCGACGCCAAGGTCGCATTCATTGAAATGCTGGCGCGGGCGGGTCTGATCTCGATCGAGGCGGGAAGTTTCGTTTCGCCGAAGGCCGCGCCGCAAATGGCGTCGACCGCCGAGGTGCTGGAGAAATTGCTTGGGCGCGCCGAGCTTCGGCTGTCGGTCCTCGTGGCCAATCCGCGCGGACTGGAGGCGGCGTTCAAATCAGGGGCCAAGGAGATCGCGGTCTTCGCCGCCGCCTCGGAAACGTTCTCGCGACACAACATCAATTGCTCCATCGCCGAGAGTCTCGCCCGCTTCAGGGTTATGGTCGAGGAAGCGGCGCGCCGGGGGATTCGAGCGCGGGGCTATGTCTCCTGTGCGCTCGGATGCCCTTACGAGGGAGCCGTCGCGCCAGAACAGGCGGCAGCCGTTGCGCGAGAGCTGCGCGCCATCGGATGCGCGGAGGTTTCGCTGGGCGACACCATCGGCGTCGGCACGCCGCTGGAGGCGCGACGATTGGTGGAGATGGTCGCGCGCGAAATCGGACTGGAGCGCGTCGCCGTCCATTTCCACGACACTTACGGTCAGGCGCTCGCCAATATTTTCGCCTGTCTCGAAGCGGGCGTCGCTGTCGTCGACAGTTCCGTCGCGGGTCTCGGCGGCTGTCCCTTCGCTCCGGGCGCCAGCGGCAATGTCGCCACGGAAGACGTGATTTACATGTTGAACGGCCTGGGCGTCGAAACAGGGGTCGAACTTAGCGCCTTGCTTCAAGCGGGCGCGTATATTTCGCGGCTTCTCAATCGCGGCCCCGCTAGCGCTGTCGCGCGGGCCTTCGCGGCCAAGCGGCGCTTGTCATGACGTGGCCGCGCCCCAGATTCCCAGAGTGACGGAAGCGGGTGCGGCGATGTTTTCGACGTTTGGATTGAGCGACGAACAACTCGCGATGCGTGACATGGCTCTGGGGTTTGCGCGCGAGAAACTCGCGCCGCGGGCGCTGGAATGGGACAGGGACAAATATTTTCCCGTCGAGACCTTGCGCGAGGCGGCCGCGCTCGGGATGGCGGCGATGGGCGCGCGCGAGGAGTTCGGCGGCTCGGGTCTTTCCCGCTTCGACGCGGTTCTGGTTTTCGAGGCCTTGGCGACGGGCTGCCCGAGCATCGCAGCGTATCTTTCCGTGCACAACATGTGCGCGTGGATGGTGGACGCTTTCGGCTCCACGGCGCAGCGACGCGCCTGGCTTCCTCGTCTTGCCTCGATGGAGGTCTTGTCGAGCTACTGTCTTACCGAACCAGGTTGCGGTTCCGATGCGAGCGCGTTGCGGACAAAAGCCGAGCGCCGCGGCGATAAGTTTGTCGTGAACGGCGAGAAGCAATTCATCTCCGGTGCGGGCGCCGGGGCCAAGGACCATCTCTATCTCGTGATGGCGCGAACCGGCGGAGTTGGTCCAGGCGGAATATCGGCCTTGCTCGTTGAGGGCGGGACGACCGGACTGAATTTCGGCGCGCTGGAGCGAAAGATGGGCTGGAACGCGCAGCCAACGCGCGCGGTGAGCTTTGAGAATTGTCCCGTGCCGGTCCAAAATTTGCTCGGGGAGGAAGGGCAGGGCTTCAAGATCGCGATGTCGGGATTGGATGGCGGGCGCTTGAACATCGGCGCCTGTTCGCTCGGCGGCGGACAGGCGGCGCTCGACAAGACTGTTCGCTATATGCGCGAGCGCAAGGCTTTCGGCCGTTCGCTCGACGAGTTTCAGGCGCTGCAATTTCGCCTCGCCGACATGGCCACGGAACTCGAA
>JBAWEN010000481.1:0-3389 GCA_049591215.1 Methylocystis sp.
GTGCATATCACCTTCGCCACGCAACCCGAGGAGCGCGCGCTGCGCGATGCCGGCTTCGCGCCGCGCATCGGCGAGCAATTTCATTTCCTCAACGAAGGCTATGGCGATTTCGACGATTTTCTCGCCGCTCTTTCATCGCGCAAGCGCAAGACGATCAAGCGCGAGCGACGGGAAGCGCTGGGCGACGATCTGACGGTGGATTTGCTGACCGGCGCGGACATAAAGCCCGCGCACTGGGACGCGTTCTTCGCGTTTTACATGGACACCGGCTCGCGTAAATGGGGCCGCCCCTATCTGACGCGGGCGTTTTTCGACCATATCGGCGCGGCGATGGCGGACCGCATATTGCTGATCATGGCGCGACGCGGCGAACGGCATATCGCCGGCGCCATCAACTTTCTCGGCGACGACGCGGTATATGGCCGCAATTGGGGAGCGATCGAGGAGCGGCCGTTCCTGCATTTCGAGCTTTGCTACTATCAGGCGATCGAATTCGCCATTCGTCACGGTTACAAACGTGTCGAGGCCGGAGCGCAAGGCGAGCACAAGCTCGCGCGCGGCTATCGACCCGTCGCCACTCATTCGGCGCATGAATTCGCCGATCCGCGTTTTGGCGCCGCGGTCGCCGAGTTCCTGACGAGGGAGCGCGCGGCGGTTGACGAGTTGCTCGCCGATTACGAGGCGGGCCTCCCGTTTCGAAGCGAAGCGTAATCGCGGAAGTGGGGCGGGGCTCCGCGCGTCCTCCAGAAAATCGAAGCGCCTTCCCTGCGTCTAGGCAGGGTGGGCGCGCTCCAACGCGGATTTTCTCGCAAGATTTACAATGTCTTAATCGAAACGCTTGCCAAAAGGTTAGCAAAGCATGGCAAAAGGTGTCATTTGCGTTTAGTTTGTATTGTTCGTCATTCTTCCTGGTTTTGGCGCTGTTAAATGCGATCTCGGCTGGCTGCCTGGCAATGCGGCGGATGTTAAAACTTCCCCTACATTTGTTCTAATGCCGATAGTTGCTTGAAATGTGCGCGAGCGCACAGCGTCGGGGCCGATTTTCTATTTTGATCGCCGGAATGCCGCCTTGGCAAGCGCGAAGGAAGTTCCCGTGATTCTCCTTATTCCCCGGACTGCCGCCACCATCCGCCGAGGGCTCATGCTCGTCGTCGCCGCCCTCATCGTTGTGTTGAAGGACGAGATCGTGAAAATCCTCGTCACCGGGGAGATTTGAAGATGTCGGATCGCGAATCTCGCCTCTCGCCAGTTCGAGGTCGGCCCGGGGTTCGCCATGTGCGCCAGAACACAACGTCGGGAGGGCGTTCTTGCTTTTATGTGCGCATGCCGCTTCGACAAGCGTAAGGGAGTTTTTCCATGTTCAATGGCGCCCTCGTCCCCCTGTGCCCCGCCGCCATTCGCTGCGCGCTGATGCTCGCCAGCGCCGTCTCCATAATTCTCTTTAGCGGCGACCTCGTGCAATTCGCCGTCGCCGGAACGTTCTGAAGGCGCGGGGCCAAGTCCTCGCGCGCCGCGGCGTTCTATCCAAATCGGATACCAGCGGGGGCGAAAGGCCCCCGCCGCCAGGCGATATTACGAGTCCGCCTCGCCCATCTGCTTTTGCGAATAAAGCTCGACGCCGAGTTGCTTGATCAACTCGTTCTGGGTCTCCAGAAAGTCGATGTGGCGCTCTTCGCTCGTGACGATCTCCTCGAATAAGTTCTGCGAGACGCGGTCGTTGATCGACAGGCAATAAGCCGCCGCCTCGAGGTAAAGCGCGCGCGCCTCGATCTCGGTCACGAGGTCGGCGTCGATGATTTCCTTGACGCTCTCGCCGATGCGCAGCGGATTCAGCGTCTGCATGTTGGGAAAGCCTTCGAGAAACAAAATGCGCTTCGTGAACTTATCCGCGTGCTGCATTTCCTCGATGGATTCCTCGCGCCACTTCTTGGCCAGATGCGTAAAGCCCCAATTGTCGAATATCCGATAATGCAGCCAATATTGATTAACGGCGGTCAGTTCGCTACGCAAACCCTGATTAAGATATTCAATGACCTTCGCATCGCCCCGCATTACAAATTCCTTTTCACATTCCGCTCGCGCGGCTTCACGCCGCCATTTCGTCGACTCGGCATTTCTCGCAGCCGCCGCCCCCGCATTCGCTCGTCGTCGCGTGGTGCTCGTCCACGACCGCGACAATATTCCGCGCGCAACGCCCGCATTTGGCCTCGCAGCCCAATTGGCGAAACAGCGCGCCGACGCTCGGACGGCTGCCGCCGCGCAGGCGTTCGCGAATGTCGCGATCGGAGACGACGTTGCAAGAGCATACTATCATGACGTTTCCTAGTTTGGAAAGGTTGCAAACTGCGTGCGGTTACAAGATGTTACATCATTCCACGGGGTCATGCTAGCGCTCTTCTCCGTTGTCGGTTTCCCGACAAGCCTCTTTACAATATAATCGTTCGCAAGAGCCGCGCCATGCGCGGCGCCGGCGAAAATGGAGAGGCGCGATGAAAAAGGCGGTGGCCCGGCAGGCGGGCATGGATCGGCGCGTGTCTTTCGCGCTGCGCGACTGTTCGCTTGGGCTGGCGCTGATCGGCGCCTCGGCGGGCGGGCTTTGCGCGCTTATGCTGGGCGACGACCGCGAGACGCTGCTGCGAGCGGCGCGGGCGCGTTTTCCGGACGCCGAGGCCAGCGAAGGCGGCGCGGATTTCGAGAGAGTGGCGGCCCTGGCGCTGGAACTGATCGAACGGCCAGGGCAGGGATGGTCGCAGCCGCTGGACATCGTGGGCACGCCGTTCCAGCGCCGCGTGTGGAAGGCGCTGCGCGAAATTCCGCCGGGTTCGACGACGAGCTACGCGCAAATCGCCGAGCGAATCGGCCAGCCACGCGCCGCGCGCGCGGTCGCCGGCGCCTGCGCCGCCAACCGGATCGCGGTGGCGATTCCCTGTCACCGCGTCGTGCGCGGCGACGGCGACCTCTCCGGCTATCGCTGGGGCGTCGCGCGCAAGCGCCAATTGCTGGCGCGCGAAGCGGTGGCGTGACCGCTCGCCCCTCAGCCCCGCGCCTTCGCCGCCAAAACCCGCTCGCCCAGCGTGTTCAGCGCGGCCCGCAACGCGTCGTCCTCGACGCCTTGCGTCGTCTCCTCGGCCCGAGCCCGCGCGGCGGGGTCGCTCGGCGGCGCCCGCGATGGTTTCGGCGCGGCGCGGTGGAGCGACTCCTGCCGAATCGCCAGCTTCGCCACGCAGCGCCAGCCCAGATGCGTATTGACGCGCTCGATGATCGCGCCGCTCATATGCTGAATGTCGAGGCCAAATCCCGGCTCGACCCGCAGCGCCAGCGTGGCCGGCTGTTGAGCGGCGTCCGGCGCGCCGTTCTTGGGGCGGGGCGGCCAGTTGAGGCGCATGGGC
>JBAWEN010000482.1:0-9953 GCA_049591215.1 Methylocystis sp.
CTCGTCGTCGCGCAGCACGACATAGATCGCCGGAATCACCAGTAGTGTCAGCGCCGTGGAAGAGGCGAGGCCGAACACGAGTGAGATCGCCAATCCCTGAAAGATCGGATCGGTGAGGATGAAGGCGGCGCCGATCATCGCTGCCGCGGCGGTGAGGAAAATCGGCTTAAAGCGCACCGATCCCGCCTCGATCAAAGCCGCCCGCAGCGGCAATACCTTCTCGAGCAGATGCCGGATGAAATCGACGAGCAGGATCGAATTGCGAACAACAATGCCAGCGAGCGCGATAAAGCCGATCATCGAGGTTGCGGTGAAGGCGGCGTTGAACAGCAGATGGCCGAGCATGATGCCGATGAGCGTCAAAGGCACGGGCGCGAGGATCACCAACGGCAGTTTGAACGAGCCGAACTGCGCGACAACCAACAGGTAAATCCCCAGCAACGCCACTATGAAGGCCGCGCCCATGTCGCGGAAGGTGACGTAGGTGACTTCCCATTCGCCATCCCACAACAGCGTCGGCTTGGAGTCGTCGAGTGGCTGGCCGTGATATTTGATCGTCGGTGGACCTTCTTTACCCCAGTCTTGCGCGGCGATGGCGTCCTCGACAGCGAACATGCCGTAGATCGGCGCCTCGAAGCGGCCGGCGACTTCCGCGCTTACCATTTCCGCAAAGCGACCATTGTGGCGAAAGATCGGATAGGAGCCGAGTTCGCGTGTCACCTTCACCACATCGCCGAGCTCCACGTTCGCGCCCTGGCGCGGCGTACCCCCTGCAGGAAGAGGCGTCGAGAGGATACGCTCGAGGGGCGCCATGGCCGAGCGCGGCAACGCCACGGTTATGTCAATCGGTTTCGCGCCGCCACCGCGTTGCGAGAACCCGATTTTAACGCCGCCGACCAACGCGCCAAGCGTGTCATAGACCGCCTTTTCCTCGACGCCATAATATTCAAGCGCCTCCTGATCGATAGAATAACGCAGGCGCTCACTGCGCACGCCGAAGCTATCGTCTGTATCAACGATGAAATCGACCGAGGAAAAGGCCTGCCGCACTTTTGTGGCGATCGCGCGGCGCGCATTTGCAGCCGGCCCATAGATCTCGGCGAGCAATGTCGCGAGAACGGGAGGCCCCGGCGGGACCTCGACAACCTTAATCGCGGTGTGCTCCGGCTTCGGCAGGGTTTCCAGCCGTTTACGGATATCGAGTGCGATCGCGTGGCTGGCCCGTTTGCGCTCGTCCTTGGGCAAAAGATTGACCGACAGATCGCCCATTTCTCGCGCTTCGCGCATGTAATAATGGCGCACGAGCCCGTTGAAGTTAAAAGGCGCCGCCGTCCCCGTATAGGACTGGATCGAGGTAAGTTCTGGCAAATCCTCGAGCCGCTCCGCCGCCGCGGTGAGCAGCCGATCAGTCTCCTCCAGCGAAGCGCCTCTGGGAAGATCAACCACAACGGCGATCTCCGATTTATTGTCGAAAGGCAAGAGCTTTACCCGCACGCTCTTGGTCGCGAACAGCATGCAGGAGGCGAGCGTCGCGAGACCGACATAGAGCAAAAACCGCTTTGACCGTTCGCGGCCTGTGAGGAGCTTGGTGGCGACGCCCTTATAAAAACGGCCCATGGCGCCGACGTCATGCTCGCCGCCCTCGTGGGCTTCGGCACCTTCAAATCGGCCGCGCGCGATCTTCATTAGCAGCCATGGCGTGATCGTCATGGCGACGAAGAAGGAAAACACCATCGCCAGCGAGGCGTTGGCGGGAATGGGACTCATATAGGGTCCCATCAATCCTGACACGAACAGCATCGGCAGCAGGGCGACGACGATGGTGAGCGTCGCGACAATGGTCGGATTGCCAACCTCGGCGACCGCCTCGATCGCCGTGTCCGTGAGACTACGTTCGCCCCGCATGTGCCAGTGACGGACGATGTTCTCGACAACGACAATGGCGTCGTCGACGAGAATACCGATCGAAAAAATGAGCGCGAACAGGCTGACGCGGTTGATGGTGTAGCCCATCATCCAAGAGGCGAACATCGTCAGCAGAATGGTCGTCGGGATGATGACGAAGACGACGACGCCCTCGCGCCAGCCGACCATCAGCACGATAAGGCCGACGATGGAAAGGGTCGCGAGCGCGAGATGAAACAACAGCTCGTTGGCCTTCTCGGTCGCCGTCTCGCCATAGTTTCGGGTGACGGAAATTTCGAGGTCATCAGGCACGATGCGGCCCTTCACCGTTTCCAGCCGGTGCAGGATCTCGTCCGCCATCACAACCGCGTTGGCGCCCTTACGCTTTGCAATGGCGATGCTTACCGCTGGACGCTTTTCCAGCGCCCCCGTCGCATTGCGGGTCATCGTCCAACCGAAGTGCTCCGGCTCCGCCGCGCCGACGCGCACGTCGGCCACGTCCTTCACATAGACCGGACGGCCATCCCGCGAGGTAAGGAGCAATAGACCGATGTCCGGGACGCCCTGCAAAGTTTGACCGGCGACCACTGGCAGGGAACGATCCAGATCACGGAAAGCCCCGACAAGAAAGGACCGATTGGCGTTGGTCAACTTATCGACGAGTTGGTTCAGGGTAATTCCATAGAGCGACAGGCGGCCCGGGTCGGGCTCGACTCTGATCTGGTTGGGAGCCCCGCCGACGATGTAACTGCCGCCGACATTATCGACCTTGGTCAGTTCGTGCTGAAGCTCCTCGGCCACTTGATAGAGGCCGTTGTCGGTCCAGGCCACCGCGCGCTCCGGCTTCGCCGCTAGCGTCAAGACCACGATCGCGACATCGTCGATCCCGCGTCCCACTATAAGCGGCTCACGAATCCCCTTGGGCAGTTCGGCGATGTGGCTTCTGATCTTGTCGTGCACGCGCAATACGGCATTGTCTTGCGGCGTCCCGACGAAGAAGCGCGCCGTCACCATGACATTGTCGTCCTGCGTCAGCGAATAGACGTGTTCGACTCCATTGATGCCCTTGATGATATCTTCCAGCGGACGCGTGACCAGCTCGATTGCATCCTGTGCCTTGTAACCATTCGTCGACACGATTATGTCGACCATGGGCACGGAGATCTGCGGCTCCTCCTCACGCGGCAGGGCTTGCAGCGCAATCAGGCCGACGAGCAAAGACGCCAGCAGCAACAAGGGCGTCAGCGGCGAGCCGATAAAGGTGCGCGTCAGAACTCCGGAAACACCGATCCTCATGGCGTCACCACGACATCGCCGTCATGCAAGCCGGCGAGGATTTCTAAGCCCTCCGCACGCTGCTCGCCAGCCTGGACCACGATCTCGGCTCCGTCTTTCAAGCGAACGTAATCGACGCCCGCGCGACGATAGATCGCTTCGCGCGGTGCAATGATCGTATCGCGCTTCCCCGTGGTCACGTAAACGCGCGTGCGCTCTCCAACGAAATAATCGCCAAGACCCTTGACATCGACGTCGGCGATGACTCGCCCGCCCTGAATCTCAGGATAGACGATGCGCACACGGCCTTCTTTGCGTGTTACGCTCGCTTCGTCGTGCAAACCGCGTCCGCCGATTTGCACAGGATCGCCAGCGCGCATGAATCTGGCGTGACGCTCGGGCAATTGAAGGCGAAGGATATAGTGCTCTTCCGCAAGGGTCGCGATAGTTTCACCGGGCATGACCGCGCGCCCAACAGACACGGGAATGGTCAGGATGCGCCCCGCTCCCGGTGCGAGCACGGCGCCCTCGGCCGCCTGCTGTTCGATCACGCCACGGTCGGAGCGAATTGCCGCGAGATTGCGATCCGCCACGTCGAGCATGGTTTTGGCTTGATCGAACATCACTTTCGTTGTGACGCCGCGCTGAAGCAGTTCCTGCGCGCGATCGAAGTCGGCCTTCGCCTTGTCGCGTTGCGCCTGTTGCGATTTAATTCGCTGGTCCAGCGCCTGCATCTGCAAAAACAACTTTTGGTCAGCGATCAGCGCGATTTCGGCGCCCGCCACGACGACATCGCCTTCTTTGATCTTCAGCGCGGTGACCGTGCCGCCGATTCGCGCCCGGGCGACAAGCTGATGAACGGGCTCGACCGTTGCGATCACGGCCTTGAGATCGTCGATCGACGCGACGTGCACAACAACGTCCGCCGCGCTGGCTGCACTGGAGACGGCAACGCCTAACGCGGCGATAAGGCCGGCACAAGCACGCAATAGGAAGGCAAAACGCATCCGCATCGATTCCCCCATGGAAAGTCCTTGACACTTATATTGCGTATCTATAATTTAGCAAGCATGAATTTAGAGAAACTCGCTCCAAAAGCCGTGCAGGCCGAAAACTTTCTGAAGGCTTTGGCTAACCGCCGCCGCCTAATGATTCTGTGCGAACTGCATAAGGGCGAGACGGGTGTCTCCGCGCTGCAAAAGGCGCTTGGCCTCAGCCAATCCTCGCTTTCGCAACATCTTGCCCGTCTGCGCGAAGACGAACTCGTCACAACGCGGCGAGAATCGCAGGCCATCTTTTATTCGCTCGCCAATGCCAATGTCTCGCGGGCGATAGCTTTGCTTTACGAATTGTTTTGCGCCGAGGAATGCGGCGCAAAACAGAAGCGGAAGAAGGCGGGACAAATGGAAAGCGCGAAGGCGAGTTGTTCGCTCGGCCTCACAAAATCGAAGGGACGCGCCGCATGACTATAGACCGAATCGTCATGGCATTTGCCGGCGCCATGATCCTTGCGAGCCTCGGACTCGCCCATTTCTTCGGCCCGTGGTGGCTGCTGCTCGCGACCTTTGTCGGGCTGAACCTTTTCCAGGCCGCCTTTACAGGATTCTGCCCGCTCGCGCTCGTTTTGAAGAAATTCGGCGTAAAGCCGGGCGCGGCGTTTTAGCGTGCCGCGTTTGTCCATAACGGCGGCGCTAAACGCGGCGCCTTTGGTTGTCAGGAGATAAAATATGGTCACCAATGTCGGAACCATCGATCGTGCTTTGCGTATCGTCATCGGCCTCATGCTGATTGCCTATGCGCTCAAACTCGGCTTGCCCAGCACCGGCTGGAATTGGGTTGGCTGGATCGGAGTTGTGCCTCTGCTCACTGCCTTTATCGGCACTTGCCCGCTTTACGGCCTGCTTGGTGTGAGTACCTACTCGCGTAACTAAACTCTAATCCCAATACCAAACAAAACGCCGCGGACCAGCGCTTTGCGTCACGGAATCTGCGCAAGAGAGAGAGACGCCATGACCAAGATTGTTGTATTGGGCGCCGGCATCGGCGGCGTACCCATGGCTTTCGAGCTGAAGGAACTGCTCGGCAAGAAAGCTGACATTACCGTCGTTTCGCTAACTGACTACTTCCAGTTCGTGCCGTCGAACCCCTGGGTCGCTGTCAATTGGCGCAAGCCAAGCGACGTGAAGGTCAATCTTCCCGAAGTGTTCAAGAAGTTGAAGATCGGTTTCACGTCCGTTGGCGCAAAGCGCGTGAAGCCTTCGGAAAACATAGTCGAGTTGAACGACGGTTCGACGCTTTCCTACGATTATCTGGTGATCGCGACTGGCCCGCACCTCGCTTTCGATGAAGTTGAGGGACTGGGACCGAGCGGGCACACACAATCTGTTTGCCACGTCGATCACGCCGGGATAGCCGGCGAGCGCTGGGAAGAATTCTGCAAAAACCCCGGCCCAATGGTCATTGGCGCGGTGCAGGGCGCGTCCTGCTTTGGCCCGGCCTATGAGTATGCGCTGACAGCGGTTTCCGATCTGCGCAAGCGCAAAATTCGTGATCGGGTGCCGATCACCTTCGTGACCGCGGAGCCCTATATTGGCCATCTTGGTCTTGGCGGCGTGGGCGATACCAAGGGGATGCTGGAATCGGTGATGCGCGATCGCGACATCAAATGGGTGACAAATGCAAAAATTGACCGGATCAATGCCGAATCAGTCGAGGCTACGGAACTCAACGAAGACGGAACTCCGAAGAAGACGCATAAGATAGCATCGAACTTTACGATGTTCCTTCCCGCCTTCCGTGGCGTCGACTGCTTGAAGGGCGAAGACGGGAAATGGATTGAAGGACTGACCAATCCGCGTGGCTTCGTGACTGTCGACAGGAAGCAGAGGAACGCGAAATTTCCCAATATCTTTTCGGTCGGCGTCTGCGTCGCGCTTCCGCCTTTCGAACCGACGCCTGTGCCGGTTGGCATGCCCAAGACCGGTTACATGATAGAATCCATGTGCACGGCGGCCGCGCACAACATCCGCGATTTGATCGCAGGCAAGGAAGCGACACACGAGGGAACTTGGAACGCGGTCTGTCTGGCGGATTTTGGCGATAACGGCATCATCTTTGTCGCCCAGCCGCAAATCCCGCCGCGCAATATCAACTGGTCGGCCCAAGGCTATTGGGTGCATCTGGCGAAAGTGGCCTATGAGAAGTATTTTATGCGCAAGGTTCGCAAGGGGCATTGCGAGCCGGTCTACGAGCGCGTCATCATGAAAGCGCTCGGAATCGTCCGTTTGCGTTCCGGCACAAACGCGTAACGGCAATTTTGGAGAACGCCAGCCATGAGCTACTACATCACAAAGTCGACGAAGGGCGATTTCGACGCCGTTGTATCGAAAGTGATAGAGAAGTTGAAGGATGAAGGCTTTGGCGTCCTCACCGAAATTGATGTTGCGAACACGCTGAGACAAAAGCTCGGCGTCGAGATGAAACGTTATCGCATTCTCGGCGCCTGCAATCCGGGCCTCGCGCACAAGGCGCTGAGCGTTGAAGACAAAATCGGCGTGATGCTGCCTTGCAATGTCATTGTCCAGGAGATGGCGGATGGTGTTGTCGACGTCGCCGCCATCGACCCACGGATGGCCATGCAGCAGATCGGCAATCCAGCGCTTACCGAAATATCCGCTGCGGTCGCCGAGAGACTTTCGCGGGTTGTTGGCGCAATCTGAATGCGCCAACGCGACATGAGCGGGGCATGATCCATTGAGACGCCGGCGTTCGATGACATATTGGTTTGCGACGTCTCGCTGTCTCATGCGTCGCGCCGGTGGGCGCGCGCGCATCTTTCCGACGGGGCTGGGCGTTACCGCATTAGTTGTGTCGTTCATCGGATTCCCCGGCCAAGGCGCTGTAGCCGAAACCTTGAATTCCGCGTTGGCGCGTGCCTATTCCGGCAACCCCGAGATCAATCAGCAACGCTCGGGCGTCCGGGCGCAGGACGAGGACACGACGAACGCGCTTGCGGGAATGCGACCGAAGGCGGGCCTCGCCGCTTCCATTGGGCCAGAATTTTCCACCATCAAAATTCCGTCCGGCCGCACCGTGACCGGCCAACGCGCCTATTTCGCCGACGAATATCTGGGCAAGCCGCGTAGCGCGACGCTTTCCGTATCCCAGACCATTTTCGATGGCGGGCGCACGCAGAGCGCCATCCGGCAAGCCGAGTCTGGCGTGTTCGCGGCGCGGGCGAACCTTGGCGCCAGTGAGCAGAGCATCCTCCAGAACGGCGTCATCGCCTATATGGACGTGTTACGTGATACGGCGATCCTAGGTCTGCGCAAGAACAACAATGCTGTGTTGGAGGAGCAACTCAGGCATACACGCGTACGTTACCAGTTCGGGGAGGTGACCGCCGCGGACGTCGCGCAGGCGGAAGCCGCCTTGGCGCGCGGGCATTCGGATTTCTATGGCGCCCAGGCGGTTCTCCAAATGAGCGGGGCCACATACCGTCAGGTCGTGGGTGTTGAACCCAAGCGGTTGGAGCCCGCGGGGACCATCGAGAAGTTGTTGCCCAGATCGATGGAAAATGCGGTTTCCCTCGCTCTCGTAGAGCATCCGGCCGTGGTTGCGGCGCTGCATCAGGTCGATGCGGCGGAGGAGGCGGTGAAACTGGCGGAAAGCGCTTTGGCGCCGACGTTGGCGGTAGGCGCGCAAGTTTCGCCGCAAGGGGATTCTTTTATGGGCTGGACGGGCACCCGGCAGTTCTACGCTCTGGCGGTGGCGACGCTGAATGTCCCTCTGTATCAGGGCGGCTCGGAATATGCCTCGATCCGCAAAGCCAAGGAACAATTGGGCCAAGCGCGATTGCGCGCCGACGTGCAGCGGGACAACGTGCGCAGGAGCGTCGTCTTTGCTTACGCGCAGTTGCAAGCCTCGAAGGCGTCGATTGTCTCAAGCCAGGCGGAAGTCGCGGCGTCGGAAAAATCGCTCGCGGATGTGCGTGAAGAGGCGAAAGTCGGGCAGCGAACAACGCTGGACATCCTCAACGCGCAACAGGCGCTGTTGAGCGCGCGGGTCAATCTCATCATCGCGCAGCATGATCGCGTGGTGGCGTCCTTCGCCGCGCTCGCAGCGGTCGGCCGCTTGTCGGTGCGCGATCTGAACCTCAATGTCGCGGAATACGATCCAACGATCCACTACGAGCAAGTCAAAGACAAATGGTTCGGCTTCGACACGCCAGACGGAAGATAATTTTGAGTAGCGTCGTGAGATATCAAAACAATGACCGTGATCGCCCTCGGAAGTTTCGGGTTGACCCATGATCTCGAATTGGATTGACGAGCTTCCGTCATTGAGAGATCTCGATGAAGAGACCAAATCGGCGCTGCGACGCGCGGCCGTCCGTGTGACCCTGCCACAAGGAAAAATTGTCTTTCGACCCGGCGACGCTTGCATACAATTTCCTCTCATTGTTTCGGGCTCCATAAGGGTTCAGCGTGTCACCGAGAGCGGGCGGGAAATTGTTCTGTATCGCGTAACGGCGAATGAGACCTGTATTCTGACAATCGCCTCAATGCTCGCCACGGACTGCTATTCCGCCGAGGCAATTACGGAGACGGAGGTCGTCGCCTATGTTTTAAAGGAGGCTCCGTTTAAAGAGCTGATGAATCAATCTTCGGGCTTTCGAAGTCTTGTCTTCGAGGGATATAGTCGCCGCATTACGACGCTCATGTCGAAGATCGAAGAGCTTATTTGCACGAGAATCGACGTCCGTCTCGCGGAACGGCTTCTCGAGTTGATGGGCGCGAATCATTGTATCGAAACGACTCAACAAGCGCTTGCCGCTGATCTCGGCACGGCGCGTGAGGTCATTGGCCGCATGCTCAATAGTTTTGAACGTTTCGGTTGGGTGAAGCTGTCGCGCGGCGCTATCGATATCCGCGATGTAAGCGCGCTCTCTACGATTATTGGCGGCAAACGGGACTAAGTCGCGGACGAGCTATTGATAAAGAGGCATCACAGGTGGGTCAATCGCGGTTCAATCGTCATTCTCCCCTGACAAAGTGCGTCAATTAGGAGAGTCGTAAAGCGCGAAGGATTAGGCCCGTCTAGCGCAAACTTTGCGCGAGGCATCCGGGACTATGTCGACTGGATGGAGAGAGCCATGATTCTGGTCTTGGTGTTTATCGGCAGCGCTTTAACGGCCGCCGGCGGTCTGTATTTTATAAACATAAAATTCTGCAAAGATCCTGTTCAGGCGATTGCGATGTTGGTTGGCGGCCTGGTGATGGTCGCGGGCGGCGAAATCGCGGTCACCGGCTCGAGTACTTCGTTCTTCAAGGCTCAGCAGATTCAGACTTCCGCCTGCGAGTTAGAGGGCGAAACCGCGCATCCCACCGATCGTCGCGACGATTCCGGGAAGGTGATCTTCAAGCACATCGTCGGCTGCATGAAGACAGCCGGCTATCTGTGGACCAACGAACACAAGCACTGCCAGGACGCGCCGGTCGCGACCAACCCACTTTGCTATCTTCCCTACGGAACTTTTGCACGCGCGATTACGACCGCTCAGGTAGCCTTCGAGTAAGCGACTATGTGAATGCAAGTGAATTGTTTTCCACTTTTACCCAGCATTATGCCGTATGCACGATGAACCCGAGCTATGCGGGAATCTGGGTGATGACGGCGTGAGGAAGGCGGCGTAACGGGGTTGGTGTGCAGCCGACCCGAACCTCCCGAAGGAGCGTTACGCCATGTGCGAGGATAAAGTTGTTCCCATCCGC
>JBAWEN010000483.1:0-2231 GCA_049591215.1 Methylocystis sp.
TCCGATCGTCATGCACGGCGTTTCGATGTCGCTCGCCTCGACCGACCCGCTCGACCTCGACTATCTGGACGCGCTCAAGACTCTCGCCGATAGGGTCGAACCCGCCTGGGTCTCGGATCATCTGGCCTGGACCGGCGTGCACGGCCGCAATCTGCATGATCTGCTGCCGATTCCCTACACGCGCGAAGCGCTTGACCACGTGGTCGAGCGCATTTCTCGGGTGCAAGATATTCTCAAGCGCCGGCTGGTCGTGGAAAACGCCTCGACCTACGTCACCTTCACTCAGTCCGAAATGCCGGAATGGGAGTTCGTCGCGCGAATGGCCGAGCGCGCCGACTGCCTGCTGCTGCTCGACGTGAACAATGTTTTCGTTTCCGGCTTCAACCACGGCTTCGACATCAACGCCTTCATCGACGCCGTGCCGGCGGACCGCGTCGCGCAATTTCACATGGCCGGGCACACCGACAACGAAACGCACCTGATCGACACGCACGACCAGCCGATCCGCGAGGAAGTCTGGACGCTTTACGAGAGGGCGCGTCGGCGTTTCCGCGATGTTTCCGTGATGATCGAGCGCGACGACAATTTTCCGCCCTTCTCCGAATTGCTTGGCGAACTCCAGCGCATGCGCGACGTCGACGCCGCGATCGCCAACGCGTCGCGGAGCGCCGCGTGAAGCTCGCCGAATTGCAGAGCTTGTTTCAATCGGCTGTCCTCGCCGGCGACGCGGAAGACGGAGCGATTCTCGATGTTGTCGCGCCGCCGCGCGGCGCCGACCCGCCCACGATGATGGGCGTCTATGTGAGCGCCTATCGCCTCCGGCTCGCGGAATTTCTCGACGAGGATTATCCCGCGCTTCGCGTCCTCTTGGGCGACGATGATTTCGAAGCGCTCGTCGAGGCTTACATCGACGAAAACCCTTCGCGCCTGCGCAACGCCCGCTGGTACTCCACGCGGTTGCCGGATTTCATGCAAGAGAGCGAGAACTGGAGCGCCAACGCGCTCGCCATCGGCCTCGCGCTGTTCGAGCGCGCGCTCACCGACGCCTATGACGCCGCCGACGCGCCCGCCCTGAGCATCGAAACGCTGGCGGAGTTTTCGCCGCAAGACTGGCCGCGCCTCGGTTTCACGTTCCATCCCAGTTTGCGGCTGATCGAAGTCGCGGCCGGCGTGCTGGACGCCTATGCCGCGGCTACCGCGGATGAGGACGAGGACTCCGATGATGGGGACGAAGACTCGCTCGAGGATCGCCAGTCGGATGCGAGCGAGAGCGAAACCATCGCCATTTGGCGCGCGGATCTCGACCCCGCCTATCGCCAGATCGATCCGGACGAACATCTCGCGCTGTTCGAGGCCATGGCTGGCCAGTCCTTCGGCGACATCTGCCAGCTTGTCGCGTTCCAGAACGAAGGCCAATCCGCGACGGAGCGCCTCGCGCGGTTTCTCGTGACCTGGTTTTCGGAAGGATTGGTGATCGGCGTGGCGGAGGCGAAATAGAGCCCCCTACCACGCAACGCGCTTAGACCTCGAACACGCCTTCCAGCGCGTAATGCGAGACCGACTTGCGATTCTTGATCAGCTCGTCGATCGTCGGCTCGCCCTTGATGGCGCGCGAGATCGCCAGCTTGGTCGCTTCGTAATTGGTGCGATAGAGATCCTTGCGGTCGAGATTTTCGTCCGTGGCGCAGCGCGGGTCGAGCCACACCATGATGACCATGCACAATTCGCTTAGCCCCGCCTTCGGCAAAATCCCTTCCACGACGCAATCGATGATCGCGTCGCCGGTCGCCGCCTGCACCACGCCGCCGAGCAGCTCGACATAGCCTTCCGACTTCACCGTCATTTTGGTGGTCATCATCGTCGCCGGGCGGACCTGCTGGTTGAGATCGCGGATGACGAACATGCGCGGATGTCCCGCGACCTGTCCGGCCATCGAGGCGAAGGCGTGGCCGACCGGTCCCTTGACATTGCCGATCATCACCTCCGGCATCGCGTCGGTGTATTGCCCATCCGCCGCGAGCACCGTCGCTTCGCCCGTCGCCAACCAAATCTCGCTCATTTTTCGCCCTCTCGATTTCGTAGGCGCGCCCAATAGCATCGACGGCGCGCCAACGGAAGAGGAAGCGCCGCGGATGAACTTTCCAGGCGCGCGCTTTGCCGCACTTGCGCGAAAAATATCGGAGCCCACGTAAAACACGTCGCGCCAGCGATCGTTTATCGCCGGGCGGCGC
>JBAWEN010000484.1:0-6489 GCA_049591215.1 Methylocystis sp.
GGTGAGACGCAGCGCTAGGGCGACCAAGGTCTCGGTGTCGGCGCGCGGATCGAGCACATTCGGCGCGACATCGAGATCGAGCGTCCAGAAGCCTCGCTTCGCCAGAATGCGCGACACGGGCTCGCGCGCCGCCCGCCGCGCCGCGTAATCCGCCAAACGAGACGCGGCCTTCTGGCCGAGCGGTGCCGAAGGCTCCAACACCCATTGCGCATGGGTCAACCCGGCCGCCGCGAGCAGCAGCGCGCGGGCGTCGACTCGCGCCTCCTCGATTCCGGAGCCCTCGAGCAGAGCGGCGACCCGGTCAAGCGCCGCCGCTCTCGTTTCGTTTGGCGCGATCGCGAAGGCCGGACCTTCCGTCACGCGCCGCCTTTGGCGAGACGCGCCGTGAGCCGCCGCGCGAAGGCGCTCGCGTCGATCGGCGGCTCGCCGTCGGCGATTCGCGCGAGATCCAGCAGCAAAAAATATCCGTCCCGCGCTTCGTCGCCGTCGGGCGCGCGCGCCAGCTCCAGTATGGCGGCGTGGCGCGGATTGACCTCCAGCACCGGTCTGCCCAGCGCGCCGCCCTGTCCGTGCTCGGCGAGCAGTTGCGCCAGCCGCCGATCCAGCCCGTGTTCCGGCGCGATCAGACAAACCGCGCTTTCGCGCAGCCGCGTCGAGACGCGCACGTCGTCGACATGCTCCTTGAGCGCTTCCTTCAGTTTTGTCACCAGCGTCGCGACTTCCGCGCCGGCCTCCGGCGTCGGCGGTTGAGGCGCGTCTTCCATTTGCGGCACGAGGCTAATGTCGGCGGCGCCCTGCGTCACCGATTTGAACGGCTTGCCGTCGAAGCCGACGCAACTCGTGACCCAAAAGGCGTCGACGGGATCGTCGAGCAGCAGCACCTCCACGCCCCTCGCGGCGAATTCCTCGATCTGCGGGCTCTGCGCCATTCGCTTGCGGTCGTCGCCCACGAGATAAAAAATCGCGGTCTGATTCTCGCGTAGATCGGCGACGTAATCCTTCAATGTTCGGGTCTTCTCAGTCGAGCGCGTCGAGGCGAAGCGGGCGATCTTGAAGATGTCGTCCCGCCGCTGCGGGTCTTCGTGCAGCCCTTCCTTCACGACGGCGCCGAAGTTCTCCCAAACCGAGGCGAATTTCTCCGGCTCGTTTTCCGCGAGCTTCGTCAACTCCTGCGTGACGCGCGTGGCGATCGCCTTGCCGATCTGGCCAAGGATCGGGCTTTGCTGCGCCATTTCGCGCGAGACGTTGAGCGGGATATCGGCGCTGTCGACGACCAGCCGCACGAAGCGCAGCCAGGCCGGCAGCAGATCCACTTCCTTCGAAATCAGCACGCGCCGCACATAAAGCTTGCTCTTGCTCTTGCGGACGGGATCGAACAGATCCAGCGGGCGCGATCCCGGAATAAAGGCGAGCACCGTATATTCGGTGCGCCCTTCGGCGCGCCAGTGGATGGTCAGCGCGGGTTCGTCGAACTGGCCGGCGAGCTGGCGGTAGAAATCATTATAGTCGTCGGCGCTGATGTCGCTCCTTGGCTTGGTCCACAAGGCCGCGCCGTCGCTAATCCGGCGCGGCTCCTCGCCCGGCGCGCCGATGATCTCGATCGGAATGGCGATGGCGCCGGAATGCTCGCGCAGCACATGCTCCACGCGATAGGCTTCCAGAAACTCGTCGCTCTCGCTGTTGAGATGCAGCGCGACGCGCGTCCCCACCGCTGGGGCGTCTTCGAGCGCCGCCGGGGCGATCGCGTAGGAGCCCTTGCCGTCGGAGGTCCATAGCCAGGCCTCGTCGGAGCCGGCGCGGCGGGTCGTCACCTCAACCTCGTCGGCGACCATGAACACCGAATAGAAGCCAACGCCGAACTGGCCGATCAGCCCTTGGCCCAGGCCTTCCTTGTTTTCGCCGCCCACTTTGTCAAGGAAGGCGCGCGTGCCGGAATTGGCGATGGTTCCGAGCGCCGAGACCAGTTCGTCGCGTCCCATGCCGACGCCATTGTCGGACACGGTCAGAAGGCGCTTGTCCTTATCGAGCGCGATCGTGACCAGCGGCGCGCCTGCAAAGCCTGGCGCTTGCGACGGGCGTCCTTCCGGCCCCCCTTTGGCGGCCAGCGCCTCGTTCGACAGCGCCTCGTAGCGCAATTTCTCGCTGGCGTCGGCGGCGTTGGAAACGAGCTCGCGCAGGAACACGTCGCGCTCGGAATAGACGGAATGCGCCATCATTTGCAGCAGCCGCGCCACGTCGGCGGTAAAGCCGTGGCTGCTGGTTCGCGCATTGGGGTCGATGGTCGCGGATGTGGCGTCGTCGGTCACTTTGGCGGCTCCAATTAAATGGACGTTAATCGAACGATCCTTCGCCCGAACGGCGGGAAAGGGGGACTCCCTTCATCGCGCGAGGTTCTCGCGGCGGGATCGGTTCGTCCGTCATATCGGGGATGAGTCGGAAAGTTGCAAGTCGCCGAGGCCAAGTCCGAGGGAAAGCCGGCGAATCAACTCTGGCCGCTCGCGGCAAGACGAGCCGGCGAAAGGAATCCTCTCGACCGACTCGCCCATCGCCACGAATTCACCGATTGTCTCGCGCCTCATTCCGGGGGCTGGGGGGCTGACGAAAACCGGAATGGCGCTCGATGACCGGCCGAGGCAATGAAATCAAATATTGGGTGCGTCTCTTGGCCTGCAAGTGGCTCGATGTCGACGAAATCATGAAATCTTCGAAAGGCGCCGTCGCGAAAGCGTCATCCCGGCTTGCCCTTCGCGTCTTTGCAAGCGAACATGGCGGGGGACAGCGAAGCGGGCGTCGCCGGAAAGGCATGAGGCGGGCGCCGGCGGCGAAAGCGCGCAATCCAGGGACGACGCATGAGCGACAGGGAGCCTAACTCACGCGAGGCCGGCGCAAGCCGCCTCTACCTCGTCAATGGCGCGTTTGGGAGCGACCCGGAGGCGCGAGAGCCCGCCGCGGCGTCGCAGGCTTTAAAAAGCGCGGGCGCCGTCGTCTCGTTCGACCGCCGGGAGCTTCGCGTCATCTTCGATGTCTACGGGAACAAGGTGGCGAACGGCGAGTGGCGCGATTACGCGCTCGACTTCACCGCCTCCAAGGCGGTTTTTTCTGTCTTTCGCCGCGCCTGCGAAACACCGTTCTATCGCATCGAAAAAAACCCGACGCTCGGGCGCCGGCAGGGGGCCTATAGCGTCGTCGACGCCAGCGGCCTCATTCTGCGGCGCGGCCACGATCTCGCCCGCGTCGTCGGCGTGCTCGACCGCAAGCTGCGCCTCGTCAGCGCCAAATAGACGGTCGCAACGAAAAGGCCCCGCGCTGGCGGGGCCTTCCGTGGCGGCTTGGCTCTCAAGCGTCGCCCTCGCGACGCGACACCCCGGTCATCACCTGCGGTCGCCAAAGAGATAGAGCAGCGACTGGAACATGTTGATGAAGTCCAGATACAGCCGCAAAGCGCCGAAGATGCTTTTCTTCTGGGCCATCTCATAGCCGTCGGTGGAGACGTATTCGTCCTTGATCGACTGCGTGTCCCAAGCCGTCAGGCCAGAGAAAATCAGCACGCAGAGAATCGAGAGCCCAAACTGCAGGCTCGAACTCTGCAGGAAGATGTTCACAACGCCGGCGATCACCAAACCCCAGACTCCCATGATCAGGAAGGAGCCCATCGCCGACAGGCTTCGCTGCGTCGTATAGCCGTAGATGCTAAGTCCGCCAAAAGCCGCCGCCGTGATGAAGAACACCCGCGCGACCGAGCCGCCGGTGTAAACCATCAGCAGGAACGACATCGACAGGCCGATCAACCCGGCGAAGACCAGAAACAGCGTGCGCGCGGTCGCCGCCGATATTGTGTTGGCGCGGGCGCTCAAGAAGAACACGAAGCCGAGCGGCGCGAATATGATCACCCAACGCAGCGGGCTCATATAAATCGCTTGGCCGAACGGCGTCAGGGCCAGGCGGCCAGCGGCGTCGTGGGTCACGGCGAGCATCTGCGCGCCGAGCGCGACAAGGCCGGTGACCCCCAGACCGAGAGTCATATAGTTGTATACACCGAGCATATAGGCGCGCAGGCCCTGATCTATCTCCGCAGTCGCCTTTCTGGCGACGTGGGCGCCGAAGCTCGTATTGCGGTCGTAATTGGACATGAGATCCTCTCGTCTAGCGGCCACGCCATATCGATAAGTTCGCGGCGCCGGCCTAGCCGTCAATATGGCGCGAGCCCGGGAAAGAGACAAGAGCGCCAAGAGATGAACTCTCGGTAACATTATTTCTCCGCGAAAGGGGCGGCCGCGGGAGGCGGGGCGCGGCGCGGAAAACGAGAGCTCCTCTGAGGTCTCAGATTTAACAGCAATTTTTTTCGACTCATCCTCCGACGCGGAAAACAGTCGTCGAGTTGGCCATCGTGGTCAAAAGCAAGTTCCGCGTCGAAGCCCTCGAGAAAAAAGGCGAATGTGTCGGAGGTTTTCGGCGGATAGAAATCCGCGACTATCGGCATAATACAAAGGCGCCGCCTGAAAGCGCGGAAGATAAGCGAAGCTGGACCAGAACGAGGGTTATTTCGACACGTCGACGGAAGTTCAAGGCCGAGATATATTCACGCCGCCATGCCGCGACCCGAGTGGCCCCGATCAATCAGCCACTTGTCGGCGCGAGAATTTGCGATAACATCAAGCTACGGCGTCATGCGTGCTGATGGCAAAGCGCGGCATGACGCGCTGACCCGTTCACTCTGTGTCGCCTGTCCTTGAAACAGAGACTTAAGGAGGAAAACATGCGCGACGACGATCTCGCTCCTCTTTGTCGACTAACCGAGCCAGCTGGACGGCGAATGGTCCAGGCCTTTTATCTTGCGACCGTCAAAGCCGTCCTGTCGATGGGGCTTTTGGTCGCGGCTGTGCTCTTCGCCGCCAGCCCGGGTTCGGCCCATGGCCGTCTAGGCGCCGCCGAAGTCCGCTGCCGCCTGTTCATCGGCCCCGACATGATGAATTTCACCGGCTATATGCCGGACGCCGATAAAAACGAGTTCTGTGAGGATATTCCCGCCACGGGGCGGATGATCATGGCGCTCGACGACATCCAGGACGAACTGCGCGACATGAAGATCGGAATCCGCATCGTCAAGGATGTGGGCGGCGAAGCTAAGGAAAACGAAAACCTCGACGCCGTGACCGTGGCCTATAGCGAGCCCAAATATTACCGTTCGGGCACTATTAACTTCCAACATATTTTCCCGGAAGCCGGATATTTTGTCGGCATCGTCACCGCGATTGGCGATCACGGCGAGCAATGGGTCTCCCGCTTTCCGTTCTCGGTCGGCGAAAGCTTCATGCGCTCGCTACCGGCTTACCTGTTGCTCGGCATCGGCGTCATAGCGGCCTTTTTCATCTATCTCTACCACCGGAAGCTGACGCCGCCGGCGCCGGTCAAGCCAATCGCGCCGCACGACCCGGAACCGCCGCGCGACCACCCGGAGCCGACGCCGGCGGAGTAGCGACGCTTCGAGCCGCGCGCGTCTTTCTCCGCCGATTTGGAGGGTGACGCGCGCTTTTTTGGCGCTATTGGCCGCCACTGGGCGCCGACAGTTTGTCGGCGAAAAGGGCGATCGTCTTGGCATAGACGCGCGCCTGGTTCCATTCCAGCAAGGCGGAGAAATTAGGCTCGCCTTCGTCCCAGCCGGAGCCGCGTCGCCAGCCGGCGCCGTTAAGAAAATTGGCTGTCGATGCCAGGATGTCGGCGGTGTCGTGAACGAGGTCGCGCCGTCCGTCGCCGTTAAAATCGACGGCGTATTTGACGTAGGACGACGGCATGAACTGGGCGGGACCTATTTCGCCGGCCCAGGCGCCGCGCATTTGCGACGGCGACATGTCGCCCCGCTGCACAATTCTCAAGGCGTCCATCAACTCCGCGCGGAATCGATCCGATCGGCGGCAGTCGTAGGCCAGCGTCGCCAACGCGCTAAAGGTGCGGAAATTGCCGCTGTCGTCGCCATAGGTGGTCTCGAGGCCCCAGATCGCCACGAGCACGGCGCCCGGCACGCCGTATTGTCGCTCAATGGCCTGGAACAACGCGGCGTGACGCGCCAGCAGGGCGTGCCCGCGGGCGATTCGGCCAGGGGTCAGCAAGCGGTTCGAAAATTGCTCGAAACTCCGATGGAATATGCCCTGCTTGCGATCATGCGCGATCACCGAGCGGTCATAGGAGACGTCGCGCAGCGACGCATCGATCACGGCGGAGGGGAAACCCTCGCTCAAAGCCTCCCGCTTGAATTCGGCGAGCCAGCCTTGGAACCCTTGCCCGTCGTTTCCGCATTGCAGGGCGCGCGCTGGCGCCGCGCCGAGCAGCGCCGCCGCCGCCAGAGCGCAAAGAGTCGTCTCGAGCCCGGCGCTTCGCTTGCGAGCAGAAGACTTGCGAATGAAAGACATGGCCATCCCTTCGGGCGTTCTTTCGCGATGGCGAAGGCCGGCCCCGCGTCGAAAGATACGACAAAAATCCCTTAGCTTCAGC
>JBAWEN010000485.1:0-1832 GCA_049591215.1 Methylocystis sp.
CTGATCATGCGCGGACGCCTCAAGGACAGCGCGCCAACCGCCGCCTCCAGCATCGACCAGGGCAAGCCGATCACGATCGCCGCGACGAAATGGATCGAGGTCACGCCGGTCAAGAACATCGTCACCGTGAAACTGGAGGCGCCCGGCAAGGCGCGGCCCGGGCAGGAGGTGGAGGTCGCGTTGCGGCTCACCGACGACGCCGGCAAGCCGCTCGCTGGGGAGGCCACATTCTGGATGGTCGATCAGGCCGTGCTGTCGCTGGCGAAGGAGCAACCGCTCGATCCGCTCGCCAATTTCATTGTCGCGCGCGACACCAAAATGGCGGCGCGCGACACCCGCAACATGGCGTTCGGAATCATTCCGCTGGAGGAGGTTCCCGGCGGCGACGGCGCGGCGCTGGAGGAATGGGGCGCGGAGAACAACATCTCCGTGCGGAAAAATTTCACGCCCGTGCCGATCTATCTGCCGAGCGTGAAAATCGGCGCCGACGGGATCGCCAAAATCAAGGTGAAGCTGCCGGACACGCTGACCGTGTTCAAGCTGCGCGCCAAGGCGGTGAGCGGCGCCGACCGCTTCGGCTTCGCCGGCGGCGAAATGCTGATCCGCCAGGAATTGGTGGCGCAGCCAGCGTTGCCGCGCTTCGTTCGTCCCGGCGATACGCTTGATCTCGGGCTTGTCGCGCGCGTCGTGGAAGGACCGGGCGGCGCCGGCTCCGCGTCGATATCGGCGCAAGGTCTCGATCTACAGGGCGCGGCGAGTCAAAAAATCGAGTGGACGCAAAACAAGCCCGCGCGTCTCGACGTTCGCGCCAGCGTTCCCGAGCAAAAGCTAAGCGCGCAAAGCGTCAAGCTCGGCTTCAAGATCGAACGCGACGCCGATCACGCCAGAGACGCCGTCGAGATCGACCTGCCAATCAAGCCCGACCGCGAACCTTTGCTCCGATACGAGGTCGTCGAGATCGCCGCCGGCGAGAGCAAGACGCTTGCCGTTGTGAGCGACGGTCTTCGTCCCGAGAGCTTTTCGCGCAAGATCGTGTTGGCCGGCGACCCCGCCGTCGTGAAGCTCGTCGCGGGACTGAACGCTCTGGTCGAATACCCTTACGGCTGCACGGAGCAGCGTCTCTCGCTGGCGCGCTCGGGTCTCGCGCTCAAGGGCTTCTCGCCGATCCTGGCCGCGGCGGGGCTGGAGGGGCGCGTTTCCGCCAATGTGAAGACGACAGCGCAGGCGGTCGAACAATCCATCGACGGCGATGGACTCGTCGCCTTCTGGCCGCGCGCGCCCGGCGACGTCTCGCTGACCGCCTGGTCTTACGCCTTTCTCGTCGAGGCCGAGAAAGCCGGCGAACCCGTCGACAAGATGCTGCTCGACAGGCTCGCCAATGTGCTGAAAAACTCGCTGCGTTCGGATTATCCGCGTCTGCTGCGCGGCGACGAATTGCGCGAGCGCGTCGAGGCGCTGAACGCGCTGGCCGAGGGCGGCAAGCTCGACGAATCCTATGTCGCGGAATTTTCGCGACAGGCGGATTTCCTGCCCAACATCAGCGTCGCCGAGATGACCAGCGCGGCGACTAAGGCCACTGGCGGCGACGCGCGCGCCGTCGCCTCGCTGCTCGACGCGATGTGGGCCAGGGTGAAGTTTCTGCAACGGGGTGGCGCGCTGGTCTATGGCGGGCAGGCGGCCGATGGCGGCACTCCGATCATACCGCCCTCCGAATCGCGCGCTCTCGCCGAAATGACCCGCGCCGCCTTTTTGGCCGCGCCCGGCGATCCGCGCGCGCCAGTGCTGCGCGAGGCGCTCCTGCGCCTTGGCGAAGGCGACGGCTGGGGCAGCAC
>JBAWEN010000486.1:0-2891 GCA_049591215.1 Methylocystis sp.
AGATATACTATTGGTGCGCCTGCGGCCGTAGCGCGACGCAGCCGTTTTGTGACGGCGCCCATAAGGATACGGGGCTCGGCCCGATCCCCTACAAGGCGGAGGCGACCGGCAAGGCGTTCTTCTGCGGCTGCAAGGCGACGAAAAGCGAGCCGCTGTGCGACGGCTCGCATAAGGGTTTGTGACTAGGCGCGGCGCCCCTCATCCGACCCGGCCGCGCCGGGCCACCTTCTCCCGTAAACGGGAGAAGGAGTTGGGGCCGATCGACTCGGCTTAAGTCTCATCAGTTTTTAAACCTCAAAAAAGCGGGGGCGACTCCTTCTCCCACTTGTGGGAGAAGGTGGCCCTTGCGAAGCAAGGGTCGGATGAGGGCCCTTCCCACTTAAACACCACGAGCCCATGCCCGATCTTCTGCTTGAACTTTTCTCCGAGGAAATCCCCGCCCGCATGCAGACGCAGGCGGCGGCGGATTTGCGTCGGCTCGTCACCGACGCGCTGGTCGCGCGCGGGCTCGTCTATGAGGGCGCGGCGAGTTTCGCCACGCCTCGCCGGCTCGCGCTGCACATCGCCGGCCTGCCCGCCCGCCAGCCGGATGCGCGCGAGGAGAAAAAGGGCCCGCGCGTCGGCGCGCCCGAGGCGGCGATCCAGGGCTTTCTCAAAAGCGCCGGCCTCGCCTCGCTGGGTCAGGCGACGATCCAAAAGGACGCCAAGAAGGGCGAGTTCTATGTCGCGGTGATCGAGCGCCCGGGCGCCGCGACCATCGATCTGCTCGCCGAGATCATCCCCGCCGTCATCAGAAGCTTCCCCTGGCCCAAATCCATGCGCTGGGGCGAGGCCTCCGTCCGCCCCGACGCGCTGCGCTGGGTGCGCCCGCTGCACGCCATTCTCGCGACCTTCGGCCCGGAGACCGAGGCGACGGAAGTCGTGCGATTCAGCGTCGACGGGATCGAATCGGGTTCGAGCACTTACGGCCACCGCTTCATGGCGCCGGAGAAAATCGCGGTGCGGCGGTTCGACGATTATGTCCCGGCGCTGGAGCGCGCTTTTGTCGTGCTCGACGCCGCGCGGAGGCGCGACATTATTTTGCACGACGCCAAAAACCTCGCGATGGCGCAAGGGCTGGAGCTGGTCGAGGACGCGGGGCTGCTCGAGGAAGTCGGCGGGCTCGTCGAATGGCCGGTCGCGCTGATGGGCTCGTTCAACGAGGCGTTTTTGTCGATCCCGCACGAGGTGATCCGCGCAACGATCCGCGTCAATCAAAAGTGTTTTGTGTTGAAGCGCCACGACGGCGCGCTGTCGAACCGCTTTATCCTCGTCGCCAATATCGAGGCGAGCGACCACGGCAAGACCATCATCGGCGGCAATCAGCGCGTCATCGCCGCGCGGTTGTCGGACGCGAAGTTTTTCTATGAAACAGACCTAAAAACGAAGCTCGAAGACCGGCTGCCGAAGCTGGACAAAATCGTGTTCCACGAAAAGCTCGGCACGCAAGGCGAGCGCGTGAAGCGCATCGCCGCGCTGGCGAGGGAGCTTGCGCCGCTGGTCGGCGCCGACGAGGGCATGGCCGGGAAGGCCGCGAATTTGTGCAAGGCCGATCTCGTGACCGAAATGGTCGGCGAGTTCCCGGAATTGCAGGGGTTGATGGGCCGCTATTACGCGACCGCATGGAGCGAATATCCTTCCGTCGCGGCGGCCTGCGAGGAGCATTACAAGCCGCAAGGACCGAGCGACCGCGTGCCGAGCGACCCGGTGTCGATCGCCGTGGCGCTGGCCGATAAGATCGACACGCTGGTGGGGTTTTGGGCGATTGACGAGAAGCCGACGGGGAGCAAGGACCCTTATGCGCTAAGGCGCGCGGCATTGGGGGTGATTAGGCTCGTGTTGGAGAATCAAATCAGAATTCGCTTGTGTGACGTAATTCGGTGGAGCGTACTCACACACATCTGGTTCGGGTTGAGGCCGCAACTTGGCTACGCAAGCCTTGCAAAAATATATGATCCTAAATCCGAAGATGCGCCCGCGCTCGATTGGGGAGTTGCGCCCTACCGGAACTTACTCGACTATGACGACTTTCTTGAAAAACAGGGAGCTGACGCAGCGTCTGCTCAGATGAGCTATATTGACGTCTATGCCGCTTTCGACCACGACGAGGTTGACCGCGAAATTAGCCGTCGCTCCACAGCCCACGAAGAATTGCAAACGCGGCTCAAAGCGCTGGATGCCCTTCAGGTATTTGCTTATTTTGATCCGTTGAAAGCGGACGGATCACCTGCTCCAACAAAAGGTCTAATTGACGAGATGGAGCGCTCAATCGAACACCGTCGGACTTATGGCGAACCGGCGAAGCTCATCGCTGTGAGCCTCCTTTCTTTTTTCATCGACCGCCTAAAGGTCTACTTGAAGGACCGGGGGGCGCGATACGATCTTATTGACGCGGCCTTGGGGGCGGTCGCCGCGCCCTCATCCGACCCGGCTTCGCCGGGCCGCGTTCTCCCGCGGGCGGGAGAAGGGAACTCGCTGGCGCAGGACGATCTCGTCATGATCACCACCAAGGTCGAAGCCCTCTCCAAATTCCTCGACACCGACGACGGCAAGAATCTGCTCGCCGGCTATCGCCGCGCGGTCAACATCCTGAAAATCGAGGAGAAGAAGGACGGCGTTGGCGCATACGACCATCACCACGCGCCGAACCTGCGCATCGAGCCGCAAGAGCACAAGCTCGCCGCGGCAATCGCGCGAGCGCGCGAGGAGACGGCCGAGAAGCTGCACAAGGAAGATTTTGAAGGCGCCATGCGCATGCTGGCCAAGCTGCGCGAGCCGGTCGACGCTTTCTTCGATCACGTGACGGTCAACGCGGAGAACAAGGACCTGCGCCTCAACCGCCTGCGCCTGCT
>JBAWEN010000487.1:0-2358 GCA_049591215.1 Methylocystis sp.
CGCAATGGGACGTAGACACCGCTTACTCGCCTTCCGCTCCCCCATTGACGGAAGGACACCGGGCAGGTACACAAGAGGCTATCAGGGAACCGAGAAACTTCAACAAAATCAGAGTTATTATCGGCAGCTTAGCCAATCCTCTCTTGGGCACCATAACTTCTTGGAATCGTTATCGTTCAAGGACTTGAGTCCTTTCAGAGTGTTGTGCAAGCCCGACTGTGTTACAAGGGTGTGCAACAATGCTTTTCAGGTTGGTCCGTCCGTTGAAGCGACCGGGCTCTTCCATCCCGCAATTTGTTCAGCGCATTCCGGCCGACGTGCGAGCCCGCGCCACAGGAGTCACTCTTGCGATTCCTGTTGGCCATGCCACCGTCCCGCTCAGCATCGCCGCGCGAACCGAAAGCATCCGCCTCTCGCTTAGAACGCGCGAGCCCTCCGAGGCGAAGATTCGGCAACGGCGCATACGGCATATCTTGAGACCGTTTGGTGCGCCCTTAGGCGACCTGAGGCTGTCTCCTTAACGAATCGGCAGGCAACCGCGCTCGCTGGCGAATTGCATCGGGCTTAGGCGGCCGGCGACGAGCGAGAGAAAACCATCGCGATTGAGCTGCCACGCGAGGGATGGGTCTCGGCCACCGTCACGCCAGACGAAGACGCGGCCTACTTCCAAGCGGCAGGGACGCGTCTCGATAGCCTCGCGGAGGCCAGCAATACGTCGGACCTTGAGGCGCCGCTTGGCGCTGTTGTGGACAGGCTGTTGCTCGCGAAGGGGATTACCAGCGTAGATTCAATGTCGCGGCTTATTCTCTCGCAGGCGTTCCACTTGGCCTTGCGCGACGCGCTGGAACTTCGCGAGCGGAATGCCGGCGGCGATTATTCTCCCGATCCAAAGGCCGTGAGTTTCCCGAATGGGCCGCGCCCAATGAAAACCCCAAGCCGCCAGCAGCAGCGCTCCCACCAAAAGCGTCTCTCAAGGGCACGCTTGCGGAATGGTGGCGCGAAGCTCGGGTGACCGGCCGAAAGCCCAGCACATACGAGAGCTATCGAAACACGATGGCCACCTTTGCTGCTTTCCTGAAACATGATGACGCCGGCGGAGTCACGCCTGATCATGCTATCCGGTTCAAAGACCATCGCCTCGCCACCATCAACCCGCGCAACGGCAAGCCAATCTCCGCGCGGACTGTAAATGACAGCGATCTTTCTGGCTTGAAGACGGTCTTTGATTGGGCTGTCCGCAATCGGAAGATGGCGGCGAACCCCGCTAGAGCAAGCTCCGAAAAAGTTGATAGACTTTTTCGATAAGAGCTTGCTCCAGCGTTTTGATTTTGAGCGATTTCTTATCGTTCGAACGATTCCGTTCGAACGGAAAGCGCTGTAAAGGCGTGACCATCAAAGTTGGGAAGCGGCAGAAGCCGCGGTCAAAGGGACTCACCGACCTTGAGGCAATCGCATTCCTCACGCTCGCCTCTGCGCATGACGGCAGTGGCGAGCAGCCGCGGACCCGCGCGGCGAAGCGGTGGGCGCCGTGGCTGTGCGTTTATACCAGCGCACGGATCGGCGAGATCGCGCACAACTCCGAAAGCAGGAACGTCGTCGACGATGTGACGCGCGAGTGCTTGGCGGCGATCCCCGACACCTCAACCTCGGGCCGCCGCGTGGCGCGCGAGCGGACGTCTTTGATCGAACGGCGCGGCAAACCCGGCTTAATTGTTTCCGACAATGGCGCGGAGTTCACCTCGAACGCGATGCTGTCATGGGCTCAAGACCACCGGATCGAATGGCATTTAATCGCGCCGGGAAAGCCAATGCAAAATGGCTTCCGCGAGAACTTCAACGGCCGCCGCTGGATGAAAGTTCATTGGCGGGTCAATCCACATGATCTTACCCGAGTCATGACTTCGCCATAAAAATACCCCGTCATCACAATACGTTGCAACCCGACACGCTAAAGGAAGTGTTCCGTATGATTTCGAAAGCAACAATGAAGCAAGGCGAATCCTTGTGCCGACAGAAGCAAGGGATTCCTGCTAGCATCAAGAACAAATGCATGAGCTACGTCGGGATCAACGAATCCCGTCTCGGCGCCTTCGCGACTCAGATGGGCGCCGCCAAATTGTTTCTCATGTGGCTTCGTTCGGAACTCGATCATCCGATGGACGAAGATAGAGTACGACGCAGCCAGAAGCCATGGATTTCAGCATCAACGAGCGAAGCAAATAAGCGGCGTCATTGAAATCGACATCGCGATCTTGTCATCCTCGAGGGGACTTTCATCGCCCCAATCGCCCAAACAAACCGTTCGACTGACGCCCGCGGACGCTCCTATGAACGCCCATATTTTCCCAAGGATTTTAT
>JBAWEN010000488.1:0-2022 GCA_049591215.1 Methylocystis sp.
GTATGAGAGCGCGGAAAAGAGCCTGACGGTGTTTCTCGCCAAATACTCGAAGACGAAATATGCGCCGGCGGCGACCTATGGGCTCGGCGAGAGCTTTTTCCTGCGTGGGCGCCATCGCGAGGCGGCCGAGAGATATCTTGAGATTTCGACCAAATACCCGCAGTCGAAGCAGGCGCCCGACGCCATGTTGCGCTTGGGGCAATCGCTGGCGGCGCTCGGGGCGCGCGAACAGGCCTGCGCCTCCTTCGCCGAAATCGGCGTCAAATATCCCGGCTCCCCCGTGCGAACCCGGGATGCCGCGCTGCGCGAGAGCAAAAAGCTGCAATGCTCCTAGGCGAAACGGCGCCGAGCGACCGGCTGGCGCCGCTCGCCGGCGAGTCCGCGCTGCTGCTCGCCGTTTCCGGCGGACCCGACTCGGTGGCGTTGATGCTGCTCGCCGCGCGCTGGCCGCGGCGCGCGGCTGGCGTCAAGATCACGGTCGCGACCGTCGACCATGGGCTGCGCGAAAATTCGCGCGACGAGGCGTTGCAAGTCGGACGATGGGCCGGCGCGCTCGGCTTCGATCACCGTCTCCTGACCTGGGAGGGGCCGAAACCGGCGACGCGGATTCAGGAAACGGCGCGCGCGGCGCGTTATGCGCTTTTATGCGCCTGCGCGCGCGAGATCGCGCGAGAATGCGCTATCGTGACCGCGCATCACGCCGACGATCAGGCCGAAACGATTCTGTTTCGCTTGACCCGCGGCAGCGGCATCGCCGGCCTGTCCGGCATGGCGAGCGCCTCGAAGCGCGACGGCGTGAGGCTGCTGCGGCCGCTGCTGGATGTCCCCAAAGCGGCGCTGGAGGCGATTTGCGACGAAGCGGGCCATCCGTTTCTGCGCGATCCCGCCAATGAAAACACGCGCTTCGCGAGGGCGAGACTGCGCGCCCTGAGCGCCACGCTAAGCGCCCAAGGGCTTGATCGCGGCGCGCTGCTGCGCCTTGGCGGACGCGCGGCGCGCGCCGAGTCGGCTTTGAGCTGGTGCGCCTTCAACGCGAGAGAAACGGCGGTTCTCGGTTTTGACGAAGTGGAAACGCGGCTCGACGCGGCGGCGCTGCGCGACTTGCCGCCGGAGATTTCGCTGCGGTTGCTGGGAGGAGAGATCCAGCGCCGCGGCGGGCCGGCGCCGCGATTGGATCGGCTCGAACGCGCGGCCGAGGTCGTCGCCCAAGCTCTCGCCGAGGGCGCGCCCAGGCGGATTACACTGGCCGGTTTCTCCATTCACATCAATAATCGCGAAGTGACGTTAACATCGGCCCCGCCGCGTTCGCGCGGCCGCGCCAAACCTTGGACACAGCCGCCCGCGAGCGAGGAAGACCCGTAAACTCAAGCCTGTCCGCGCGATAGGAGCCGCGGAACCGCTTTGCGTCTCAATGCGAAGTGCTCACTTGGCAAGCGACCCTCACGCGCCTAAGTTACATCCAAATGAAACGTTCCCGGGGATGGGCCCGCGAGCGAATATTACATCACAGGCGCGATATGAACGCACACTTCAGGAACCTCGCCCTATGGGCAATCATCGGCCTGCTGGTCGTGGCGCTCGTCATGCTCTTCCAGCAGCCGGGACAACGCACTCCAATTCGCGACATCTCATTCAGCGAATTGCTGACCCAGATCGACCAGGGCCGCGTGCATGACGTGACGATCGCCGGTAACGAGATCACCGGCCATTTCTCCGACAATCGCCCCTTCCAGACCTATTCGCCGAACGATCCGTCGCTGGTGCAGCGCTTGCAGAGCAAGAACGTGCAGATCAGCGCGAAGCCACTCAGCGACGGCAATAGCTGGATGATGACGTTGCTGCTCAACGGCCTGCCGTTGATCGCCTTCCTCGGCGTGTGGATTTTCCTGTCGCGCCAGATGCAAGGCGGGGCGGGTCGGGCGATGGGGTTTGGCAAGTCGAAGGCCAAGCTGCTCACGGAGTCGCAGGGCCGGGTGACGTTCGAGGATGTCGCCGGCGTCGACGAGGCCAAGGAAGACCTCG
>JBAWEN010000489.1:0-3052 GCA_049591215.1 Methylocystis sp.
GCGGTCACATCGACGAAGAGCGGAACCGCGGCCTCGAAGGACGTGAGCGGCGACAGCATCGGCGGCTCGGCCGCGCTGCTGCCTCACGCCGAGTTCACGGGTATCGGCTTTGAAGTCGGAACCATCCCGACGCCGCAAGTTCTGCAAGCGCTCCGCGCCGACGCCTGGCTTCATGCCCATGGCGATCCGCGGTCGGAGCAGGGACGACAGCTCAAAGCTGAAATCCGCGCCGCGTTTTATTGCGAAACCGACTGGTGGAAGGGCATGGTCGCGGGACAATCATTGCTGTCGTGCCGACAGGCGATCGCCGGGCTTTCGCTCCAAACCGGCGTTTAAGATCTCTTCGGGACGCTCAACCGCGCAGCCGATAGCCGGTCTTGAAGATCCATGCGATTACGCCAATACAGACGATCATGAAGATCACTGTTATGCCGAGGCTGATCGCGACGGTGACATCGGCTATTCCGTAGAAGGCCCAACGAAAGCCATTGACCAGATAAACCACGGGGTTGAACAGGACGATCGTTCGCCACGGCGGCGGCAGCATCTCGATCGAATAGAACGTCCCGCCGAGGAAGGTAAGGGGCGAGAGGATCATCAACGGCACGACCTGCAGCTTCTCGAAGCCGTCCGCCCAAACGCCGAGGATGAAGCCGAACAGGCTGAACGTGACCGAAATCAGCACCAGGAACGCAGCCGTCCAAACCGGGTGGACAATGTCGAACGGCACGAAGAGTCGCGCCGTTCCAAGGATTATGACGCCGAGGATTATCGATTTGGTCGCGGCGGCGCCGACATAGCCGAGCAGCACCTCGAAAACCGATACGGGCGCCGAGAGCAGTTCGTATATCGTTCCGGTGAAGCGCGGCAGATAAATCCCGAATGACGCGTTGGAGACACTTTCGGTGAGCAGCGTCAGCATGATCAAACCGGGGACGATGAACGCCCCGTAGGAAACGCCGTCGATCGCGGTCATGCGGCTGCCGATCGCCGAACCGAACACGATGAAATACAGAGAGGTCGAAATGACCGGGGCGGCGATGCTTTGCAGCAGCGTTCGTCGCGAGCGGGCGAGTTCGAACATATAAATGGCGCGGACGGCGAAAAGGTTCATGATCGTTCTCCCACGAGATCGACGAAAATGTCCTCCAGCGACGAACGGTTCATATTAATCGTCTTGAAGTCGACGCCCTTGGCGGCCAGCCGCTTGACCAACTCAGCCACGCCGCCGTCTTCGTCGCCACCTTCGCCGGTGAACGTGAACGAGAGCGTCAGGCCGTCCTCCGACAATGTCATGGGCCGCTCGCCGAAGTCCGACGGCTGTGTTCGCAACGGCTGTTTGAGCCCTATCGTCACCGTCGTCCGCCCCAGCTTCCGCATCAGTTCCTGCTTTTCCTCGACCACCACGATCTCGCCCTTGTTGATCACTCCGATGCGATCCGCCATTTCCTCGGCTTCTTCGATGTAATGAGTGGTGAGGATAATGGTGACGCCCTGTTCGCGCAGGCGACGAACCATCTCCCACATGTCGCGCCTCAGTTCGACATCGACGCCCGCGGTAGGTTCGTCGAGGAACAGAATCCGCGGCTCGTGAGCGAGCGCCTTGGCGATCAGCACGCGCCGCTTCATGCCGCCGGACAGCGCGACTATCTGGCTGTCCTTCTTGTCCCATAGCGAAAGTTCGCGCAGGATTCGTTCGATGTGCGCGGGGTCCGGAGCCTTGCCGAAAAGGCCGCGGCTAAAGCTGACCGTATCCCATACTTTCGAGAACATGTCGGTCGCCAATTCTTGCGGCACAAGCCCGATCTTGGCGCGCGCGGCGCGGTAATCGCGCGCGATGTCGCTGCCGTCGGCGGTCACGGAACCGGCCGTCGCGCGCACCAGGCCGCAGATGACGCCGATCAGCGTTGTCTTTCCCGCGCCGTTTGGACCGAGCAAGGCGAAGATTTCGCCCCGGCGAATCTCGAGATTGATCGACTTCAGGGCGTGATGCCCGCTGGCGTAAATCTTGTCGAGGCTGGACACGACCACGATTGGGTCCACGGGGAAACCTTCAGGAAAGAGTTGAGTGGATCGGCCCCATCGGGATCTGGCGGCGCGAGCATATTTGAAAAGTTCGCACTCGCCATATCACTGCAATTTTTCATACCCCTCTTTAAAGCCCTTCAGCATCACGAGATGTCTGATGCCCTCATAAGGCGTCAGATAGATGACCAGCGTCGCGATCTTGCCGTTTTTTAACTGCTCGATGAGCTTGTCGTCGATCATCGTATCGGCGAGGCAGCCCGAGGGAGCGCATCTAAAGAAGGGCGCGCGACCGATGTCCGTTTGATCGATCTTCAGGCTAACGCCATTGAGCAAGAACACGCTCATTGGCGCGATAACCCGGAGCACTCCGTTTTTTGCTTCCTTGGGCTTGGCGATCATCACGCCCAGATTGACATTGGCCGCGTCCTCGGCCTTGACCGTTTGAGTTAAAGCGCATTGCTCGGCGGTCTCGCCAGTCGGCGTTTCGCAACGAAGCTCCCACGCGTCAAACTTTGTCCTGACGGGCGCCTGGCCCCATGCGGCGCCGGCGAACGGACTGGTCAAAATGGCGAAGAAAATGCCGGCGGCGAGGCGCCTTGGAAAGTCATCTGAACGGGAGACGTAAAGTTGCATCTGAGCTTTTCCAGTCGGCGTGTTTGCTGGCGAAAGGCGCGGGGCCGCCTCATCCTGATCGTGGTCGAATTCTTCCGCGAGTTCAACCGCGGCCTCGTCGCTAGTTTCCAGCATCGGGCCGCGCGGGATTCTGGCGCGCGCCGGCCGGCGGCGTGTCCCCGGAGGCCGGGAGCTTACAGCGCATGGCCGCGCGGGTAATCGCGAGGAATCGTTCCAGATCCGTCCGAAAGCATCTTGTCAATCTTGGTGAATGATGTCACGGACGAACGATCCTGGCAACGTCAGCTTGGGTTTGCATTTCGCGGCGGGTTCGCGGATAGATGCTTATTGTACGTTATACGTCCGAAGCGTCATGTGCATCCTGATCTTGACGATATCCCAACCATCCGCC
>JBAWEN010000490.1:0-4317 GCA_049591215.1 Methylocystis sp.
CCCTTGCGCGCATTGGGCGCGCCGCAGACGACCTGCAAAGGCGCGCCGGCGCCCGTATCGACCGAACAGACCTGCAAGCGGTCGGCGTTCGGATGCGGCGCCGCCTCGATCACCTGCGCGACGACAAAGTCCTCAAGCAGCGCGGAGGGATCGTGCACATCCTCGACCTCGAGGCCGATGCGAGTCAGGGTGTCGACGATCTCGGTCAACGAGGCCGAGGTGTCGAGATGGGTCTTGAGCCAGGAGAGAGTGAGTTTCATTGGGGCTTTGCTTTTTATCAGCGCGACTTAGTCACAAATTGGACGGCCAAACGGAGTTTGGTTTCCGGCGAGAGCGTGTCGATTGACGTGATGGCGTCCCGAGCCTCCTGAATCAAATCTTTCACTTCTCGCCTGGAGTATTTAAACGGCTCGGGGACATAGTCCGCCTCGATCCGTTTGTCATATAATCCGCTGAAAATCACGCCGATCGCGGCTACCGCGGGCCCGCTCGCCGGATCCTTGCGCACCTCGCGCAAAACCTTCCGGGCGCCGCCGTGGTCGATCGACCGATAGATTGGCGTGTATACATCCCAAGGTTTCGAAAAGCCGATCAGTTGATCCGCGCACATTTTCGCCAAGGCATGAAAAACGGCGTAGTAGGCGGTCGCGACCGCGCGTCGCAATGACGCCTGTTTCGGCCTGCCGGAATCTCGCTGGGCGAGATCATCGGCGAGCGCCAGCAGATCATCGATCACGAATGCCCCCGCAGCGGCGTCGCGACATCGTCCTCGGGTCGATCGTCATCGTCCAACCGTCTGGTTTCGAGATAGGGGAATCTGTCTTCGCCTACCGCCAATAGAGCGTCACTGAGCGCCAAATTGGCGTTCATCAGAGCCTTTGGGTCCAGTAGCGGCGCGCCTTCTCCCAACACCGCATAGACGTAGACTGCGGGCTCGTCGCTATAATCGAGGCCGGTACGAATCTCCGCGCGCTCATATCGGAATTTGCCGAGCGCGTCCCGTAGCACACGGTCGGCGATGGCCTGAATCTGCGCGTCGTTCATCATGTCGCCTTCGCTTGGCGGATCGTCCCCGCCGCTAACAATACTAACGCATTCGGGGCCAACCGCGTAACGCGTTATAGATCGCTCACCCGCTCAATCCCCCCGCGAGCGTCGGGAAATCCGGCTCCGCCGCCCCTGGCGCCTTCTGCCCGCGCAACATGCTGGCGACGCTAATGTCCTCGTCGATTTGCGGCCAATGCACGCCCAGCGGCGAGAGTTCGACGACGCCGCGCGCCGCATCGGACGCCTTCGCCAAGCGCGGATACCACCACAGGGGCGCGCGCAGCACGCGACCATCAGCGAGCGCGACGTTCAGGAAACTGTCGTCGCAATGGGCTTCCACCGGGCGGCTGTCCTCGATCTCAATTTGCAAAATAGTCATGCCACGCCTCCAGGAAGACCTCTCGTTCGTCGCGCGTCTTCTTGATGATAATGCTCAACTCTCTGGCCGAATACCCCATATTGACCGCGAGATTGAGGTCATTCAGCCAGATCTTGGCTTCCTTGCCGTCTTTCGTCACATGGACATCCGGCGGCTCCCAGCCGTCCGCGGAATAAAAGAAGAAGCGGTAGCCCTGCCATCTCAACACGGTCGGCATCGCCTCACCCGCTCAATCCCCCCGCCAGGGTCGGGAAGTCCAGCGCCCTAAACCCATAGTGCCGCAGCCAGCGCAGATCGCCTTCGAACAGATCGCGCAAATCCGGCATGCCGTATTTCAGCATCGCGAGGCGGTCGATGCCGACGCCGAAGGCGAAACCCTGGTATTTGTCGGGATCGAGGCCGCAGTTGCGTAGCACATTGGCGTGCACCATGCCGCAGCCGAGAATTTCCATGAAGTCCTCGCCCTCGCCAAAGCGGATTTCGCCGCCCTGGCGCTTGCATTGGACATCGACCTCCATCGACGGCTCGGTGAAGGGAAAGAACGACGGTCGAAAGCGCAAATTCACCGACTTCACCTCGAAGAACGCCTTCAGAAACTCCTCCAGCACCCATTTCAAATGGCCGATATGGGTGGTCTCGTCGATGACGAGGCCCTCGACTTGATGGAACATCGGCGTATGCGTCTGGTCGCTGTCGCAGCGATAGGTGCGGCCCGGGCAGATCACCCGGATCGGCGGCTTTTGCGTCAGCATCGTGCGCACCTGCACGGGGCTGGTGTGCGTGCGCAGCAGCTTGCGCTTGCCGTCGGCGCCGGGAGAAAAGAAGAACGTGTCGTGCATCTCCCGCGCCGGATGGCCTTCCGGGAAATTCAGCTTGGTGAAGTTATAGTCGTCGCTCTCAATGTCCGGCCCTTCGGCGACCGAAAAACCCATGTCGGCGAAGATCGCCGCGAGTTCGTCCATCACCTGCGAGAGCGGATGCAAGCGCCCGCGTTCCAGCGCGCTCGGCGGGGCCGGCAGCGTCACGTCGAGCGTCTCCGCCTTCAGCCGCGCCTCCAGCGCCGCCTGCTCGAGCGCGGCGCGGCGGACGGCGAGCCGCTCGGTCACCACGTCCTTCAGCGCGTTGATCTTCGCGCCTTGCGTCTTGCGCTCATCGGGCGACATGCGCCCCAGCGTCGCCAACAGCGCGGAGATCGCCCCCTTCTTGCCGAGCGCGCCGACGCGCACGGACTCCAGCGCCGCCTCGCTGTCGGCGGCGTCGATCTGGTTAAGCGTTTCGGATTCGAGTTTTTCTAGGTCGGTCATGGAGCTTTAGCCTGGCGCGCGAAATCTTGGCCGGGTTCTGCCATGCGCGCGGGGCGATGTCGAGTTGCGGCGGCCCGGAGCGCTTTCCGCGCGCGATGTTTCGACCGCCGCGACGGGCTCCGATGGACTCATCGCGCGATCAACAGATCGCTCGAAACCATAAGGCTACGCCTTGTTCTCCTCGAAAAACTCCGTCAGCTTTTTTAAGAACCCGCTCTCGACGGGGGGTTCGCCGGGCACGCCGCGCCAATGCGCGAAAATCTGCGCCAGCGCGGTCGAGGCGACCCGCGCCCTCACGTCATCGGCGCGGCTGGTCAGCACGATCGGCACGCGCGCGCCGAGCGCCAGGCCGGCGGTCTCCGCCCCCGCCAGAAACACCACTTGCTTGGCCAGGATGTTGCCGGCGTCGAGGTTCGCCGCCACCAGAATATCGGCGTCGCCGGCGACCGGAGAAACAATGCCCTTGGCGGCGGCGGCTTGCGGCGAAATGGCGTTGTCGAACGCCAAGGGGCCATCGAGAACGGCGCCCGTGATCTGGCCGCGATCCGCCATTTTGCACAGCGCCGCCGCGTCGATGGTCGAGGGAATCTTGGCTTCGACATTTTCGACGGCGGACAGCACCGCCACCTTCGGCCGCGTGATGCCCAGCGCGTGCGCCAGATCGATGGCGTTGCGCACGATGTCGCGTTTGTCGTCCAGCGTCGGGGCGATGTTGATCGCGGCGTCGGTGACCAGCAGCGGCTTGTCATGGCCCTTCACGTCGAGCACGAAGACGTGGCTCATGCGCCGGTCGGTGCGCAGCCCGTGGTCCTTATTCACCACCGCCGCCATCAGTTCGTCGGTATGCAGCGAACCTTTCTTCAGCGCGTCGAGCTTGCAATGTCTCGCCAAGGCGACGGCTTTTTCGGCGGCGGCGTGGCTGTGCGGCGCGTCGACGATCTCGACGCCGGCCAGCGAGAGCCCCGCGTCCCGCGCCGCCGCCTCGATTTTCGCGCGCGGGCCGATGAGAATGGGGATAATCAGCCCCCTGTCCCGGGCCGCCAGCGCGGCTTCCACCGATACGCCGTCGCACGGATGGACGATGCCCATCTTGACGGGCGGCAAAAGCGCCGCGCGTTCGATCAGCGCCTCGAAAAACCGCCCATTGGCGGCGGGCTCCGCGGGGACCTGCAACGGCGGCATAATGCTCTCCAGAGCTTTTGGCGCGCGAGACCATTACGCGCTACCGACCAACGTCCTAGTCCCGCCTTTGCTCCTTAATACAAACATCCGAGACTTTTTCCGAGTCCGGCTTGAGCCCGATCCAGGCGTCGACAAGTTCCGCGTCGAAGCCGCATTCGCGCCGCCCCGAGACGAGCATGAGCGGACGCCGGATCAGCAACGGATCGTCGAGCATCAAGCCGAGAGCCTCTTGCTCCTCCAGCCGGTCAATTGCGATTTCGCCGGATTTTACCCGCGGCGACGCGAGATTGAACCAGTCGCGCACCGGTCTATCGCCAAAATAGGGGCGTAGGCTCGAGTTCGTCCAAGGTTCCGACAGCAGGCTTTTGGCCTCGATCTCATGCCCGGAGGCGCGCAGCAGCGCCT
>JBAWEN010000491.1:0-3084 GCA_049591215.1 Methylocystis sp.
GGCCGCGAACTGAACGGCAGATATTAATTAACATTTTTAGCGGCGCTCGTCGCCCCATCAGCGGCCTTGCCGGGGACCTACACGACAAACGGCGAACGCACTCCAGCGGACATTCAGCGCAACGTTCGCGAGTGGATGGCCGCTGAGGGTCAAACCCGGTCTAACGGCGAGCGCGTGCGACATTCCATGTCGTGGGCGCCAAGTGTTGGATTTCCACCAGCGGCCGCTTGGCGGGCGGTCGGATAAGCGGGGTTGTCTCAACCGTCGCCAACATTCAACAACAGCGAAACGCCCGCTCCCCACCCTCGCCAAACCTTCGCGCCTGGCGCTCCAGAAAAAACTCCTCGCGCGACATGACGGGATCGCCGGGATGGTTCGCGCGCCGATGCGCGGCGTAGACGTCGTAATCGGGTTGCCCAACCATCAGGCTGGCTCCGGCGCGCAGTTTTGTCGCGAGGCGGGCGAGATCAAGCCGGAGCGGTTTGCAGCACTCCATCGTGCGTCTCCCTGGTCGTGGCGATCTCGCTGCGCAGCGCGTCGCGCATCGCCCTGAGGCCGAAGGCGCCCATTGTCAGCACCAGCGCGATCAGCAGCGCCGCCAGTGAAGCGTCGACGTAATCGTTGAAGACGATGCGTCGCATTTCCAGCATGGTTTTGGCCGGCGCCAGCAGTTTGTCGTTCGCCAGCGCCTCGCCATAGCGGCCGGCATGGGCGAGGAAGCCGATGCGTATATCCGGGTGAAAAATCTTTTCGACGCCCGCCGTCAGCGTGCAGATGTAAAGCCAGGCCGTCGGGATGAGCGCGATGAACGCGTATGATTCGCGCTTCATGCGGAACAGCACGACGGAGCATAGCGTCAGCGCGATCGCCGCCAGCATTTGATTGGCTATGCCGAACAGCGGCCATAGCGTGTTGATGCCGCCCAGCGGATCGACGACGCCCTGATAGAGAAACCAGCCCCAGCCGGTCACCGCGAGGGCGGTCGCGGTGAGATTGGGAATCCACGCGCCGCTGCGATTGAAGGAGGGCACGAAATTGCCGACCAAATCCTGAATCATGAAGCGCGCGACGCGCGTGCCGGCGTCGATCGTGGTCAGGATGAACAGCGCCTCGAACAGAATCGCGAAATGATACCAGAACGACGTGGCGCCGGAGCCGCCGATGGCGGAGGAAAGAATCTTCGCCATGCCGACCGCCAGCGTCGGCGCGCCGCCGGTGCGCGAGAGGATGCTCTTCTCGCCGACCTGCGCCGCTATGTCGGCGAGCTCTTGCGGCGTGATCGCGAAGCCCCAGCCGGAGATCACATTGGCGGCGGCCTCGGGCGTGGAGCCGATCAGCGCCGGCGCGCTGTTCATCGCGAAATAGACGCCGGGCTCCAGCACGCAGGCGGCGCAAAGCGCCATGATCGCGACAAAGGATTCCATCAGCATCGCGCCATAGCCGATGAGGGGAATCTGCGTCTCGTCGCCGATCATCTTGGGCGTCGTGCCAGACGACACCAGCGCGTGAAAGCCCGACACCGCGCCGCAGGCGATGGTGATGAACAGGAAGGGAAACAGACTGCCGGCGAACACCGGACCCGTGCCGTCGACGAAGCGGCTGATCGCCGGCATTTTAAGATCGGGCCAGACGATGAAAATGCCGATGGCCAGCGAGGTGATCGTGCCGATCTTGAGGAAGGTCGAGAGATAGTCGCGCGGCGCCAGCAGCAGCCACACCGGCAGCACCGAGGCGACGAAGCCATAGGCGATCAGCATGAAGGCCAGCGTCTCGCCCTTGAAGGTGAACAGCGGCGCCAGAGTCTCGCTTTGCGCGACGTCGCGCCCCAGCGCGAGGCTGGCGATCAGCAGGACGAAGCCGATCAGCGACATCTCGAAGATACGGCCGGGGCGCAGATAGCGCCCGTAGACGCCCATGAAAACCGCGATCGGCAATGTCGCGAAGACGGTGAAGGCGCCCCAGGGACTGTCCGCCAGCGCCTTGATGACGACGAGGCCGAGCACCGCGAGCAGAATGACCATGATCGCGAGAATGCCGAACATGGCGACCAGCCCCGCGGTTTCGCCCATTTCGGTTTTGACGAGATCGCCGAGCGAGCGGCCGTCGCGGCGCGTCGAAATGAACAGCACGAGCATGTCCTGCACCGCGCCGGCGAAGACGACGCCGATCATCAGCCACAGCGCGCTGGGGAGATAACCCATTTGCGCGGCGAGCACGGGACCGACCAAGGGGCCGGCGCCGGCGATGGCCGCGAAATGATGGCCGAACAGAACGTATTTGTCGGTCGGCACATAGTCGAGCCCGTCGTTGCGGCGATGAGCCGGCGTCGGGCGATTGGCGTCGAGCCGCAACAGCTTTCGCGCGATGAACAAAGCATAAAAGCGATAGCCGATCAGATAGACGCAGATGGCGGCGGTGACCAGCCACAGCGCGTTGACGCTCTCGCCGCGGGCAATGGCGAGGGTGAACAGCGCGAACACCGCGGCGGCGCCGATGGCGGTCCAAAGCAGGATCGGCAAAATCTTGCGGGCGGGAGAAAGGGAAACAGTCGACATGCGTGCGCGATCCTTATGGCTGTTTGTTCTCTCTCGCGCCCGCGGAGAGAATAACCGGATTATGGGCCCGGATCGAACCTCGGCGCGAAAAAAGCCAATCGGCGTAGAGATATTCTGATGCACGGATCGCGTCTACACGAAATCGCGCGGGACCGCGGCGCGCGCTGGTCCCGTGCGATAATTCGTCTTCGCCGCGAAGGACGAAAGACGCAACGATGTAACATAACTGTCACGGGAGACTTCCAAACAGAGGCGTACAAGCTTTGTCTGATGCGAGCTTACGGGGTATATGGATTCTTCATGGAGGAAGCCCGCGAGTGCCTGAAGCCGTGCGTACGAACATAACAGATCGACTGTTGCGAAGCGCGTCGTCGGAGCGCCTTCGCGGCATCATTTTGTTGTCGGCGCTGGCCTATGCGACGCTCGCGGCGCCCGGGGCGCGCGCGGCCGACAAGCCCGCCGACAAGGCGCCCGCGGCGCCTTTCGCATGGGACGGCTTTTACGTCGGCGGCCATATGGGCTACGCCGG
>JBAWEN010000492.1:0-2369 GCA_049591215.1 Methylocystis sp.
GCTTCAGATTGGAATGCATGGCCGGCTTCGTCGGTATCCGCACATACGGCTGGAGCGCCCGCGGCTCGTCGACCATTGCTGACGGTTCGTTAAACGAGTTACACCGCTGAGCACAAAGAGCATGAACTCCAAACCCGGTTCAACGTTCGGCTTCAACCGCGTGAAGGTTAGATCGAATGCGCTGCCTGTCACTGAAAACCGAATTGAGTTGGCTCATTGGCTTCGTGATGGTCATGACGCTGATTATAAATTTGTCGATTCTGATCGGCCACGCGGGGCCGCGCATCCGCGCGGAAGATGATACCAGCCTCCGTCTAACGCGGGAATTGGTGGTGACGGCCATCGGCAGTCTCCAGGAAACGGACGACCCTCTTCCCGCGCTCAGGCGCTTCTATGAGAGCCTCGGCGGCCTACGTCACGTCGACGTGAAGGTCATGGAAGCCGGCGACGTGTCTCCAGTTCTTTCCGTAAAGCCGACGCCGGATAGTCAGAGCGAGGTGCCAAGTTGGTTCGTCGATTTTGTTCATGCGTCGCCAAGAGTCGTGATCGTTCCTGTTACCGTCAAGGGCGTCGATCACGGGCGAATAGCCATCATCTCTAATCCAGTCGACGAGCTCGCGGAAGTCTGGTCCGACGTGTCCTGGCTGGCGTTGGCGGGTCTACTGGTCACTTCGATCATTTTGGGCGTCGTCTTGCTTTTGGTTCGAGGATCCCTGAAGCCGTTCGAGGGCCTGAAGCGCGGACTATCCGATCTCGAGGCCGGAAAGACCAATGTGCGGATCGAATTGCGTGGCGCGACAGAGTTCAGAGTTATCTCCACGGCCTTGAATTCTCTCGCGGCGACACTGGATCGCGTGAGGACCGAGAATCGGGCTTTAGTCGATCGGCTCATTCGCGTTCAAGACGACGAAAGGAAAGAAATAGCCCGCGATCTGCACGACGAGGCCGGGCCATGTCTCTTCTCAATTAGGGCGGGCGTCGTTGCGCTCTCCGAACTCACCGGCGACGCAACGCTGGATATTCCACAGATTCGACAGACCTGCGCCAATGTAAACAAAGCCAGCGAGATTCTTCAAAATCTGTTCCGGGCGCTCCTTGGTCGCCTCGCGCCGCGTGGTTTGGCGGAATTTGGATTGCGGGAGGTTCTGAAGGGTCTCCTAAACTCCTGGCAAACCAGTCGCCCAGATGTAGCGCTAGAGCTGATCTGTCCTCATGACTTGTCGATTCTCGACGAGTCTATCGCGCTTACGGCCTTTCGAGTTGTCCAGGAGTCGATTACCAATATCTTCCGACATGCAAATGCAAATTGGGCGCAGGTCCGGGTCGAGTTTGGCTCAGCCACTCCTTCCTCGACCAGCGAAATCGAATCCGAATGCGCACCCGCGCTGCTGATTGCGATCGAAGACAACGGCGTTGGTATTCCAAGTCAGCCTTTTCTGGGGCTTGGCTTGTTGGGTATGAGGGAGCGCGTGCAAGCGCTCGGCGGACGGATTTCCATGGACCAACGCGCCAGCGGCGGGACTCGAATTGCAGCATGTTTGCCGCTGCCCAAGGACGACGAAGAGGAAGCGTGACAGAGCGGCTTGAGGAGGGACGGCGCCGAAGGCATGGACTTTTCGGGAATTATCGGAAGTCATGTCGAGAACTATTCAAGGTGCGCAAGCGCCGCGACCCATGGTAGCGTTCACACAGGCGGATCGCTGCATTCAATACGGACCCGCGTTAACCCAAAGGAGCCTGAAGATGACCTGGACGAGCCCTGAAATCATAGAGATTTGCGTTGGAATGGAAATCACCAGTTACGAATCGGCTGAGATCTGACGCGCCGCGTTCGTATTGGTTCGTCGCGGGGCCCGCCGAAGCGTCTAGGTTGGCCCTTTGCGACGAGCAAGCCAATTAGAGGCGCAGCCCCTCTCGTCCGGACGAAGATCAGAGCCGGCCTCGCAAATTTGAACAGATCGCTAAGTGGATTTTCTGCCTGACAGCGGCGAGCATGATCGCCGCTGTCAGGAGTTACGATGACGAAGCGCACGCACCGGAACCACGCACCGGCCTTCAAGGCGAAAGTGGCTCTGGCCGCTCGGCAGGGCGAGCAGACGCTGACGGCATTGGCTCGGCAGTTCGATGTTCATCCCAATCGGATCATGCAATGGAAAGGCCAGCTTCTCGAAGGGGCGGCTGGCGTTTTCGGCCAGGAGAAGATCGAGGCTGGCGCGCCGCCGGTGGATTTGAAGGCGCTGCGCGCCAAGATCGGCGAGTTGACGCTGGAGAATGATTTTTTGGAAGGCGCGCTCACCAAGGCCGGCATGCTGAGCGCAAAGCGATGATCGACCGCGCGCACGATCTTCCCATCGCCCGTCAGGCGAAGG
>JBAWEN010000493.1:0-1693 GCA_049591215.1 Methylocystis sp.
GTCCACGCCCGCGCCAAAGCCCGCGGCGCCCGCGCCAAAACCAGGCGCCGCGCCCGCGCCGAAACCCCCAAAACTTGGACCGACGACGCCGCCCGCCAATGATGACCGCCGCAGCATCGGCGAGTTGCGCGCCGCGCTGAACTTCCGCCCGAGCGGCGCGATCACCGTCATGACGGCGCTGTCGATCATCGCCTGGACGGCGCTGTGGACGCTCTATGTCTATTTTCATCGCGAGAGCATTTTGGCCTCGGACGGCAATTTTCTCGCGCCGACGCCGGTGCTGACGCTGCTCGCGCTGTTCGGGCCGATCGTGTTCCTGTTCGTCACTGGCGTCACCGCGCGCCGCGCGCATGAGATGCGCCTCGTCGCCAAGGCGATGACCGAGGCGGCGATCCGGCTGATCGAGCCCGAGACCGTCGCGACCGAACAGGTCGTTTCGCTCTCGCAGGCGATCCGCCGCGAAGCCGCGTCGATGGGCGACGGCATCGAGCGCGCCCTGGCGCGCGCCGGCGAACTCGAAGTGATCGTGCGCACCGAGGTGACGAACCTCGAACGCTCCTACAGCGAAAACGAGCGCCGCATCCGGCTGCTCATCGACGAACTCGCGCATGAGCGCGAGGCCATCATTCTGAACGCGGACAACGCGCGCACGTCGCTTTACGGCGCCCGCGACTCGCTGGCGTCGGAGGTGGCGAGCGCCTCGGTGCATCTCGCCGAGCAGGTCAGCGCGGCCGGCAATCGCGTCACCGCGGCGCTCGGCAACAAGGGCGAGGAAGTCAGGCTCGCGCTGGAGAGCGCCGGCGGCGGCGTCGAGCGGCAGTTCTTCGGGCATAGCGACCGGCTGGTCGCGGCGCTCGCGCAAACCGGCGACGAAGTGGCGCATAAGATCGGCGCGGCGAGCGACGGCGTGGCGCAGCGCTTCGCCAAGGGCGTCGGCGATATCGAGTCGAGCCTCGCCGCCGCCGGCGACACGCTGTCGCGCGGCTTCGACGATCATAGCTCCAGCGTGGTCCAGCGCATCGAGGCGCTTGGCCTGCGATTGTCCGAAACCATTGGCGGCGAGAACGACCGTCTCGCGACGCGGCTGGCCGATGTGAGCGGGCGGCTCGAACAGACGCTCTCGACGCAAGGCGGCGCGCTCGACGCGACGCTGGCCGATTCCGCCGAGCGGCTCGCCGCGCGAGTGCGCGAGCATGTCGAAGGCGCGCGCACCGTGTTCGAGGGCGCCGAGAGTCAGCTCAACGCCTTGCTGTCCGCCGCCCACCAGGTCGCGCGCGACGACTTCGCGGCGCGCGGCCAGGCGCTGCACGACAATCTGACGCGCGATTTGTCCCAGACCGCCCTGCAGCTTGGCGAACACGCCAACGCCGTGCAGGAGCGTTTCGCGGCTGTCGCCGTCGAAGCCGTGAGCGCGATCGGCGTGCAGGGCGACCGCGTGACCGAAACCTTGGCCGATCGCCTGCGCGCGTTCGAGCAGATGGTGCTGACCCAGGGCGCCGAAATCGCCGAGCGCGTGACCGGCCGCGGCGCCCATGTGCAATCGGCGCTGTCCGAACAGATCGCCGCATTCGAAAACCTTGTCACGGAACGCGCTGATGACGCGGCCAACCGCGTCGGCCAACATGGCGACCGCGTGGCCGGCGCGCTCGCCGAACAACTGGCGGCGTTCGAGCAATCGGTCACGACGGCCACG
>JBAWEN010000494.1:0-2147 GCA_049591215.1 Methylocystis sp.
GGTCACCGTATCCAGCGAGGTCGCGCCCTGACGCGCGGTCAGCCTAACCTCAAGGACGCCATCCTTGCTCGCCAGCGTTACCGGCTCGCGAAACTCGGAAGAAACGCCCTGCCCCGGGGCGTTTCCAGCAGCATTTGCTCGAATCGCCAAACCAGTCGCGAACAGCATCGACAATGCGGCGACCGAGCCGACGAGCGCGGCGCGAAACTGGCGACTAAATCCGCGATAGCCGGGACGATGACGCATGGTTTCTCCGTGGAACTTATGTAGCACGACGACTTATGGCACGCTTTTGCGATTCCTACGGCAACTATCTCCGCTAGAGGGCGCCAAAAGGGATATTGGGTTTGTCGCTTTCCGCCCAGACGAACCGAGGCTCCGCGGAGGGTTTCGAAATGTGGATCGGCATCATCTGATCACCCCAGGAGCGTCCCTCCATACCCGCAGTTTCAGTCCTTTAGATCGTGACCCCCGTGCCGATCGGCTCGAGACCCCGCGCCAAAACACGCTCAGCCCAATGGCTTTCGAGAAAAGTGGCCTGCCGAAAAGAAAGGCTGGCGGCATAATGCCCAGCCTTGGGGGGCGCTAAACGAGGGCAACGCCAAGGGAACGCTTCTAACCCAAACGCTGAACCAACGAAGCGGCGCCGCCAGCGAGGCGGGCGCAGTTTTGCTTTGCCGGGGTTGGCTCGCTTGAGGCTGTCTGGATCTCGTTCGAATGATTGGCAGTGCGCATTTCGCCGAGCAGGCCTTGCCGCTTGGCTTCGTAATAATAACTATTGGCATAGAGTCTTATTGCGCGTTGCGGATCGCCTCCGGCTACCGGGAAGAAATTGGCGAGATAAGCCATCGCTGACGCACTCACCAAATTTATACCCGACGAGTGCGCAAATTACCTCGACAACTAAGGCTATCACCACAGACTATGAAAATACTCTAGATGGCGGCTTGCGGCTTATGCTGGAGTAAGAGCAAGTGCGGCAAGCCTTCCTTGCGGCTGCTCTTGCCAGGAAGTCCGTCTTATCAAGCGCGCGGAGTCGAGGAATCGTCTCGACGACCTGCAAACCGCGCTCGGTGCGCTCAATCTTCGCGACGCCTCGTTTTCAAGGCGCGGCAGCTTGCCGACGATCCGGTGACGTTCGAGTTCCGCGCCTCGCGGGAGCGTATGCGATACTACAGAAATGCGGCGTCGTCGCGTTAATGGCGCGCGTTAACTTTCTAGGCAGGCGATTTACTCCAAATCGCGGGAGAAGCGTTGCTCGCACAGATGCAGACGACCTCGATGCGGCAAAATAGCCCGTTCTCATACCCCACACGCAAGCCGGCGACTCGAGTTTCTATGCGTCATCCGTCGTTTCTTCGAGCTCGGCGCCCTCGAACTCCCTGTCCCCCTCGAAAACTTGGCCGTCGTCGTCGACAAGCCCCCAAGGCGCCGTCGAGATCGATCTCCGATGGAGGGCGCCGCGGCAAACTTTCGTCTTCAAGCCGTTCAATGTCGGGAAGGTCGCGTAGCGTCGCCAGCCCAAAAACCTCCAGAAACTTTTTTGTCGTGACATAGGCGAAGGGCGCGCCGGGTTCCGGCGCGCGCAAAGCCCCGTCGATGAGATCGAGACGCTTCAAGCGGCCGATGACGTCCCGGCTGATTTCCTTGCCGGCGAGGCGCAACAATTCGGCGCGGGTCGCCGGCCGCAAATAAGCAATCGCCGTCACCGCCAAAAGTTCGGTCGGCGTCAGTTCGGGGGCGCCGGCGTCGCGAAGATCGCCCGAACTCGCCGCCCGGATCGCGCCCGCGAAACGCGACCGCGTTCGAAATTGCCTGCCGCCGGCGACGAAGACGAGTTCATAGGGCCGCGCGCGCAATTCGTCGACGATATCGGCGATGAGATCGTCGAGATTGCAGCGCGGCCCCACCAGCCTCGCGAGCGTTTCTCTCGTCACCGGCTCGCGCGTGGAAAAAATCACCGCCTCGACACGGCCCATCCATTCGCGCCAACGCGCGCCTTCGGGCAATTCTGGATCGAACGACGATTCCTGTTCACGTCTTTCCGGACGGCCCATAGTCGCGCCTCACAAGCCATAGTGGCGAAAATTCGGCCGGCCGGAGAGTTCACGCACGGCGCCAAGCTCGATGAGGCGATCGAACAAGCG
>JBAWEN010000495.1:0-10310 GCA_049591215.1 Methylocystis sp.
CGACGCGTTTTCTAAACGCGAACCACTTCGCTCGAAAACGCTTTTGGGCTCTCTCGGGAAACCGCCGTGCCGCGCGTAATCGTAAAAATCTGCGGCCTCTCGACAGCGCCGACTCTGGAGGCCGCGATCGGCGCCGGCGCCGATATGGCGGGCTTCGTGTTCCATGAAAAAAGCCCGCGTCATATCGACATCGGCGCGGCGCGAAGCCTTGGCGCGCTCGCGTCGGGCCGGATCAAGAAAGTGGCGCTGACGGTCGACGCCGATGACGACGCGCTCGTCGCCATCGTCGAGGCGCTGTCGCCGGACTATCTGCAACTCCATGGCTCGGAATCGCCGGCTAGGGTCGAGGCGGTGAAGGCCCGCTTCGGGCTACCGGCGATCAAGGCGATTGGCGTGGCGACCGAGAACGACGTTCGAAAGGCGAAGGAATTCGCCGCCGCGGACATAATTCTTTTCGACGCCAAGCCGGCGCCGGGCGCGGGGCTTCCAGGCGGCGCGGGTGTGGTTTTCGACTGGCGTTTGCTGCGCAATATAAGCGCAATAAGCTGGATGCTCTCGGGCGGTCTGAGCGCGGAAAACCTCGCCGAGGCCCTCAATGCGACGGGCGCGCCAGGGGTCGACGTGTCGTCGGGCGTCGAAAGCGCGCGGGGGGTCAAGGACATTTCGCGCATCAACGCCTTCCTCGGCGTGGCGCGCGCGCTTTCATCACCGGCGGCAAAGGTCTAAAAGACCCACAACTCCACCCCTCCGAGGATCGCCCGTTGAACCAGATCGCGCCCAATTCCTTCCGCAACGGTCCCGACGAAAACGGCCGCTTCGGCATTTTCGGCGGGCGTTTCGTCGCCGAGACCCTGATGCCGCTGGTGCTCGCCCTCGAACAGGCCTATGCGCAAGCCAAGGTCGATCCCGCTTTTCACGCCGAGCTGCAAGGGCTGCACAAGCATTATGTCGGGCGGCCAAGCCCGCTCTATTTCGCCGAGCGCATCACCGAATACTTGCGCGCGCAAGCCGGCGAGGGCTTAGGCGCCAAGGTCTATTTCAAGCGCGACGAGCTCAACCACACTGGCGCGCACAAAATCAACAATGTGCTCGGGCAGATTCTGCTGGCGCGGCGCATGGGCAAGCAGCGCATCATCGCGGAGACGGGCGCCGGCCAGCATGGCGTCGCCACCGCCACCGCCTGCGCGCGCTTCGGGCTCAAATGCGTGGTCTATATGGGCGCGGTCGATGTCGAGCGGCAGAAGCCCAACGTCTTCCGCATGAAGATGCTGGGCGCCGAGGTGATCCCGGTGCAGTCGGGCGCGCGCACCTTGAAGGACGCGATGAACGAGGCGCTGCGCGATTGGGTGACCAATGTCGCCGACACCTTCTACTGCATCGGCACGGCGGCGGGCCCGCACCCCTATCCGGCGATGGTTCGCGATTTCCAGTCGATCATCGGCACGGAAACGCGCGCGCAAATGCAGGAGATGGAAGGCCGCCTACCCGATTCATTGGTCGCCTGCATCGGCGGCGGCTCCAATGCGATCGGGCTGTTTCACCCCTTCCTCGACGACGCAGGCATTGAGATTTACGGGGTCGAGGCGGCGGGACACGGCGTCGACGTGCCGAACGGCCACGCGGCGTCGCTGACCGGCGGGCGCCCCGGCGTGCTGCATGGCAACCGCACCTATCTGCTGATGGACGACGATGGCCAGATCTTGGAGGGCCATTCGATTTCCGCCGGGCTCGACTATCCCGGCATCGGCCCGGAACATAGCTGGCTGCATGAATCCGGGCGCGTAAAATATCTCAATGCGACCGACAAGGAGGCGCTGAACGCCTTTCAGCTTTGCTCGAAGCTGGAAGGCATCATCCCGGCGCTGGAGCCTTCCCACGCGCTGGCCAAGGTGTTCGAACTCGCGCCGCGAAAGCCGAGGGATCATCTTATGGTGATGAACCTCTGCGGCCGCGGCGACAAGGACATATTCACCGTCGCGGAGATTTTGGGCGGGATGTGACGGCGGCGTCCTTTCGCGGGCGCCGCAGCGGGCGCCCGCGCGAAGCTATTGCTTCGGCGGGTTTTTGTAATCGATCTTCAAGCAGTCGGCGCCTATTTCCTTATTGTTCAAAATCCCGGGCGGGAAACAAAACTGCAGATCGCCGGTGGACCCGTCGATTTGCCACGCTCCCAGCACCGACTCATATTCACCGCCGCCAGTGGCCCCAGCATGAATCGAAGTCTGCACATTGGGTGAAACTGGCAGCACGGATTTGTGGTTCTTCGAACGGTCGCAGGTATAAGACACGTATGTCGACGCCTTCAAGATATGAATTATTGTACTACAGTAATATATGTTGCGTGTCGTGTTATCGAATACGATCGCGCGGAACGTATGGGTCATCGAGTCCTTCACGATGCCCGAGGTTCCGCTATATGGGAACACCTCGAAAGAAGCCGCGAAGGCGGATTGTGAAACAAACAACAGAGCCGTCCCCAAGAGCAGAACCTTCTTCATGACGGCGCCTTTCGATGAATCACCCCGAGCTTGGCAGGGCCGGATCATAGGCCGAAATACTTCGGGATCAAAAAGCGGCGCCGCTCCCCGGCTTGGCCTCTTCGCGCCCAACCGCCGGATGGAAATCCAGGCGGGCGTTCCCTTCGCGGTTGCGGCGCCGCGACGATTGATTTAACAATCAGGACGGATAGCTCGGCTGTGGGAGGGGAGAGCCATGGCGCAAGCCGATTCGGACGGCGTGACGGACAAGCGGCCGCTTTCGCCACATCTGACCGTCTATAAGCCGATGCTGACGATGATGATGTCGATCGCGCATCGCATTTCCGGCGTCGCGCTTTATCTCGGCGCGTTTCTTCTGGCGCTTTATCTGCTTGGTCTCGCCTTTGGGCCGGCAGCTTTCGGCGCCGTCTCCTGGATCGCCAGCGGCTTTATCGGCCACGTGATCGTGCTCGGATTCAGTTGGGCGCTGTTCCACCATCTGCTCGGCGGCGTGCGTCACGCGCTGTGGGACCGGGGCCTTTACATGGACCCCAAGGGCCGCGAACTACTCGCGCAGGCGACGCTGGGCGGCGGAATCATCCTGACGCTTTTGACCTGGATCCTGTCGACCCTCGCCAATTAGGCCGAAGTTTCATCCGCGACCGCCTGGAGGCAAAAGCGCATGACGTCTCGAACGGAATTCATCAGCGGCAGAACGGGGCGCGGCGCGGCCTATGTGTCGGACGTCTCGGGCGCCGAACACGACAGATTCATGCGCCTCTCGTCCTGGGCGCTGCTGCCGCTCGGACTGCTGGCGGCCTGGTTTATCGTCGCGTTGTTGGGCAAGTCGTTCGAGGCGGCCCGCGCCGAAATTGGCCGGCCTTTCCCGGCGCTCGCGCTGATCGTCTTCATCGCCATCGCCGCGCCGCATGCGCGCAAGGGCGTCGAGTCGATCATCGAGGACTATGTTCATGATGCGGCGCAAAAAGAAAAGGCGCTTCTCGCCAACAAATGGGCCTCGATCGCCCTCGCGCTCCTTTGGACCTTGGCGATTCTTTTGATCGCCGCGCCAAAATAACCGGTTAATTCTCTATTCGAAAAAGGCGTTCTGATGGTTGCAATGAGCGGAGCTTCGGCGAGCGCCAACGTCAATGGCCGGGCCTACGAGATCGTGGATCACAGCTTCGACGTGGTGGTGGTGGGCGCCGGCGGGTCGGGCCTGCGCGCGGCGGTCGGCTGCGCCAAGGCGGGCCTTCGCGCCGCTTGCGTGACAAAAGTCTTTCCGACGCGCTCGCATACTGTCGCGGCGCAGGGCGGCGTGGCGGCGGCGCTCGCCAATATGGGGCCGGACGACTGGAAATGGCACATGTACGACACCGTCAAGGGCTCCGACTGGCTCGGAGACCAGGACGCGATCGAATATTTGTGCCGCAACGCGCCCGAGTCCGTCTATGAACTCGAACATTGGGGCGTCCCCTTTTCGCGCACCGAGGACGGCCGCATCTACCAGCGTCCCTTCGGCGGCATGACGACCGATTACGGCAAAGGCCCGCCGGCGCAGCGCACCTGCGCCGCCGCCGACCGCACCGGCCACGCCATGTTGCACACGCTCTACGGCCAGGCGCTGAAACACGACACCGAGTTCTTCGTCGAATATTTCGCCCTCGATCTCATCATGGATTCACGGGGGCGCTGTCTCGGCGTCGTGTGCCTCAAACTCGACGACGGCACGATCCATCGTTTTCGCGCCGGCCTGACAGTGCTGGCCACCGGCGGCTACGGCCGCGCCTATCTCTCCGCCACTTCGGCGCACACCTGCACCGGCGACGGCAACGCCATGGTGCTTCGCGCGGGACTGCCGTTGCAGGACATGGAGTTCGTGCAGTTCCACCCGACGGGAATTTACGGCGCCGGCTGTCTCATCACCGAGGGCGCGCGTGGCGAGGGCGGTTATCTCACCAACAACGAGGGCGAGCGCTTCATGGAGCGTTACGCGCCGAGCGTGAAGGATCTCGCTCCGCGCGACATGGTCTCGCGCGCGATCACCATGGAGGTGCGCGAGGGCAGGGGCGTAGGCAAGCTCGGCGATCACGCCTATCTGCATCTCGAACATCTCGATCCGGCGATCCTGCATGAGCGCCTGCCCGGCATCTCCGAGAGCGCCAAGATTTTCGCCGGCGTCGACGTAACGCGCGAGCCGATCCCGATCATACCGACCGTCCACTATAATATGGGCGGAATACCCACCAATTATCACGGCGAAGTGCTGACCAAGAAAGGCTCGGACGCCGACACCGTCGTGCCCGGGCTGATGGCCATTGGCGAGGCGGCTTGCGTTTCCGTGCATGGCGCCAATCGGCTCGGCTCCAATTCGCTGATCGATCTCATCGTGTTCGGCCGCGCCGCTGGCCTTCGCGCGGCGGAGCTTGTCGAGCCCGGCGAAACGCAGCCAGAACTACCCGCGAACAGCGCCGACGCCGCGTTGGCGCGTCTCGACGGCTTTCGTTTCGCCAATGGCGGAACTTCGACCGCCGCGTTGCGCGAAAAAATGCAGCGGGCGATGCAGACGCATTGCGCGGTCTACCGCACCGGCGAGGTTCTGACCGAGGGCGCGACGCAAATCGCCGCCATCTGGAAAGAAAGCGCGGACGTAAAGGTCACGGACCGCTCGCTGATCTGGAACTCGGACCTGATCGAGACGCTGGAGTTCGACAATCTGATCGTCCAGGCGGCGGTGACGATCGAGTCGGCGGCCAACCGCGAGGAATCGCGCGGCGCCCACGCGCGCGAGGATTTTCCGGCGCGAGACGACGCGAAATGGATGAAGCACACGCTGGCGACGATCGACGAGGGGAAAAAGGCGGTGGCGATCGATTACCGCCCGGTGCATTCCTATACGATGACGCAAGAGGTGAGCTATATTGAGCCGAAGGCGCGGGTGTATTGATGCGAGCGTGAGAGACGGACGATGCGGAGAACGGTCGCCGCGCTGCTTGGAGCCGTTGCGCTGCTCGAGGCGAGCCTCGCGAGCGCCGCGCCGGATCTTTCGAGCTGCGGCGCCAAAGAGTTCGCGCGCTACATCGGCGCGCCGGTCGAGGCGTTGAAGCGCGTTCGTCAAGGCGATGTCCGCTACGTCTGCGCGGGTTGCGCTATGACCATGGACTACAACACGGGGCGCTTGACGGTGATTTACGATCCCAAGACCGAGCGCATCAAGAGACTGGGCTGCAACTAAGCCGACAGACGGCAGATAGAGCGAGACATGGTCGAATTCACCCTTCCCCAGAACTCCCGCCCGACCGAGGGCAAGACCTGGCCGCGTCCCGATGGCCCGAACATTCGCGAATATCGCATCTACCGCTGGAACCCGGATGACGGACAAAACCCGCGGATAGACACTTATTTCGTCGATGCCAATGATTGCGGGCCGATGGTGCTTGATGCGATTCTTTGGATCAAGAACAAGATCGACCCGACGCTGACCTTCCGCCGCTCCTGCCGCGAGGGGATTTGCGGCTCCTGCGCGATGAATATCGACGGAACCAACACGCTCGCCTGCACCAAGGGCATGGAAGAGATCGAAGGCGCGATCAAACTCTATCCGCTGCCGCATATGTCGGTGGTCAAGGACCTTGTGCCGGACCTCACCGGGTTTTACGCCCAGCACGCGGCGATCGAACCTTGGCTGCACGCCGGGCAAGACCCGGAAAAGGAGCGGCTGCAATCGCCCCAGCAGCGCGCCAAGCTCGATGGTCTCTACGAGTGCATCCTCTGCGCCTGCTGCTCGACCTCCTGTCCGAGCTATTGGTGGAACTCTGATCGCTATCTTGGCCCCGCCGCTTTGTTGCAGGCGCATCGCTGGATTTCGGATTCGCGCGACGAGGCCGGCGAAGAGCGTCTCGGCTATGTCGACGACGCCTTCCGGCTTTATCGCTGCCACACGATCATGAATTGCACCAAGGCCTGCCCCAAGCATCTGGAGCCGGCCAAGGCCATCGCGGAGCTGAAAAATCTGGCGCTCGCCAGACTTTCCTGACCTACCCCGCCGCCTTGGCGCATTCGGCGGCGCAGCTTGCGCAGGCCGCGCCAAGCGCCGCGCATTCGGCGACGCCGGGAAGCTTGTCGCAGTCCTTTTTGCAGGCGAGGCACAGATCCGCGACAGTGCGAGCGAAGGCCGGCGCATAGGGCGAGCCCAGGCCCGCGAGCGCCGCCAGCGCGCCGCAGGCGGCGACCACATCGGCGGCCGAGTTGGCGCAATCGGCCAGAGCGACATCCTTCGCCTTGAGCGCGGGCAGCGCGCGGCGCAGGCAATCCTGGCCGGCGGCCAGGCAAATTGAACTGGCCCGCGCCAGCGCGGCATAACTCGGCTTCGGACGAAGCTCTTGCGGGGCTGGTTTGGCCGGCTTTTCCGACGCCGCGGACGCCGGCGCCGTTAGCGCCGCGAGTCCAAGCGCCGTGACGAAACTGCGTCGCTCCATTTTTCACCCATTAAAGCTAAAGAAATTCGCCGATCCGCGTGGCCGGACAGTCATCTAGCGACTATAAGCCGGTCGCGGGCGAATTTCACCGGGGAAGCAGCATGGCGGCGCTGGCGCATCTTGACGCGCAGGAGTTCATCAACACCTTCATCTCTCTGTTCGTCGCGCTCGTGCTGGGCGCGACGATCGGAGCCGAGCGGCAATATCGTCAGCGCACGGCGGGCCTGCGCACCAACGCGCTCGTGGCGGTCGGCGCCTCGGCCTTCGTCGACCTCGGCATGAGGCTGAATGGCAATATCGGCGCGGCGCAGGTGCTGGCCTATGTCGCCTCTGGCGTCGGCTTTCTCGGCGCCGGCGTCATCCTCAAGGAGGGCATGAACATTCGCGGCCTCAACACCGCCGCGACAATCTGGTGTTCCGCCGTCACCGGCGCTTTCGCCGGAGCCGATCGCCCTGTCGAGGCGGTGATGCTCGCGTTCTTTGTACTCGCCGGCAACACTTTCCTGCGCCCACTCGTGACATTGATCGAACGCGCGCCCATCGACGAGAGCGCCACGGAGGCGATTTTCGACGTGCGCGTGACGGTCACGGAAAGGCGGCGCGACGAGCTGCGCGACCTGCTGGTCGAGAAGCTCGAGGCCGCGAATTATCCCGTTCGCGACATAGAGGACATCGAGCGCGACGAAGACGTCGAACTGGTGGCCACGCTTTCGGCGATTAGCGTGGAGGCCAAGGAACTCGACGCGGTGACAGCGGATTTCGCCAGACTGGACGGGGTGCGGCACGCAACTTGGTCGTCGCGCAGCAACGATTGACGCGGCGGGCGTCGCCTCCCGCGCGCATCCGCCGCGCCGATTTCACCCGTCTTGCGCTCGTCGGTTTTCAGCCATAGACTCCGCGCCAGTCCCGGTCGATTCGTTGCGTAGCCCCTTCGCGGACGGCAAGAGTTCCGCCAAAGAGGACATGGCGCATGGAAACCGACGCTGTCGCCGTTTCGCATGACCCCGCCCCGGCCGAGACGTCTTCCGATGGCTCCGCCGTGGCGGAACAGGATTTAGCCGAGGCTGGTCCCGAAGATCGCGCCCTGACAAACGCCGATGAGAAAGTCGTCACCGACACGGCTTTGCTCGTCACCCAAGGCAAGCATCGCTTTTATTCGTTGGTGTTGCCAAGCGACGTGCTGGCGGCGACCTGCACGGTGGACCCAAGACAGGAAAACCCTATCGACGGTTTTCAACGCCTGCTCGACAAGCGCCGGGCGCGCGAGATCGCCGAGTATATCGACACCGGCTTCGGCACGGCGCCCTGCGCGGTCATTCTTTCCGCCCAACCGCGCGCGCAATTGCATTATGACCGCGCGAGCCAGTTGCTCCGATTCCGCAAAAACCCCAACTCGTTCCTGATTATCGACGGCCAGCATCGCATTTACGGCTTCAATCTGGCCAAGCGCAAGGTGAGCATCCCCGTCGTCGTCTACAACAAGCTCACGCGCGCGCAGGAATGCCAGTTGTTCATGGACATAAACACCAAGCAACGCCCCGTCCCTCCCGAGCTATTGCTCGACATCCGCCGCCTGTCCGAGACCGAGACGGAGGCGGAGGCGCTGCTGCATAATGTGTTCGATCTGTTTTTCGCGCGCGAGGACAGCGCCCTCAAGGGGCTGGTTTCGCCGTCGGAGCGGCGCAAGGCAATGATCTCGCGCGTCACGTTCAACGCGGCGCTGAAATCGATCGACGGCGCCTTCGTCGACGCCTCCGCTCAGGATGTCTACAGCGTCCTGAACCCTTACCTTCTCGCCTGCGTCAATGGGCTGGGCTTGCACGAGGCGCAGGCCAATATCACCAATCCGGCGCTGTTCAAGGCGCTGCTGCTGCTTTTCCCCAATATCGCCGAGCGCGTGGCCGAACGTTTCGGCGGCGCCTATACGGTTGGCAATTTCGAGCAGATGCTATTGCCGTTTTTTCGGCGTCTTAAGAAGAACGAACTGCCGAAGCCGGGGGTTGGTCATCTCGCGTTGCACGAGCATTTCCGCAAGACGCTGACGGCCGGCTTCTCGCTCAAGCAGTGGTTGTTCGCCTAAAATTTTGACACGGGGTTGGGGCGCGGCGCCAAGCCGTGTTCCGTCTTGCGCCAAAGGAAAGGCCGCGCCCACAGCTCGGCGAGCGCGCGCCAGGCGGCGAGGCTCAACATGAGCTGCCACAATGGCGCCGCCAGCAGCGCTGGCCATAATCGCGTCAAACCTCGACGGCGCATGCCGAGCAAGAGCGGCCAGATCAGCGCGGCGAGGCCAGATAGCGCCGTGAAGCACCAGATCGTGCTGAGCGCGACTTCCACGGGCGTGCGAGGCGTCAGCAAATCGCCGAAGGCCGCGCGATAGCAAAAGATCGAGGTCAAAAATGGATATAGCAGCGGCCCGGCGAAGCCACTGGTGAACATCGCCAGCACCGCCAGTGTGCGACTGGGACCGAGATCCGCCAGCAGACGACGGGGATCGCGGCAATGCACCAGCGCTGTTTGCATCCAGCCCTTGAGCCAGCGAGTGCGCTGATCGAGAAAAGCTTTGAAGGTCGGCGGCGCTTCCTCGAAGGTCTGCGAGTCGAAGGTTTTGACGACATAGCCGGCGCGGGCGAGGCGCAGGCCGAGATCGGCGTCCTCGGTGACGTTATAGGCGTCCCAGAGTCCGACTTCGCGAAGCGCCTCGATGCGAAAATGATTGGAGGTGCCGCCGAGAAAAATAGGCAGCCCCATCGCGCCGAGGCCCTTGTTGAAGACATCGAAAAGCGCCGCGTAATCTAGCGCGAACTGCGCGGTGAGCCAATTCTGCGCGCCATTATCGATGCAAAGGCTGGCTTGCAGACAGGCGACGCGCGCGGGCAGGCGCGCGAATAGCGCGGCCGCCCGCCGCAACTGGCGCGGCTCCGGCAAATCCTCGGCGTCGAACACCGCCAGCAGCGCGCCGCGCGCGAAAGGCGCCGCTATATTCATCGCGCGCGGCTTGGTGCGTGGCGCGCCGTCGGGCGCGATCAATATCTGATGGGGCGCGCGCGGCCCGTTCCGCGCCAACGCCCACGCCGTGGCGCGGTCGTCTTGTTCGACGACGAAGATCACGTCGAGCTTCGCGCGGGGATAATCGAGCCGGTCTATCGCCCGCGCCAGCTGAAGCGCCACGCGGGCCTCGCGATACAGCGGCACGATCAGCGTATAGACCGGCAATCGCACGTCGGCGAGAGGAGCAGCTCGCGCTTCAGGCTCGAAACTCTGAGCGCAGGCGAAGAGCCGCAGGAAAATCGCGGATAGAAACGCCGTCGCCAGCGGCAGCCCCACCGCGAGCGCCAGCATGGGAAAGGGGGTGAAC
>JBAWEN010000496.1:0-7996 GCA_049591215.1 Methylocystis sp.
ATCCGGCGCCGTGGAACGAGACGATGCGTCCAGGCGACAATAAATGGACGATGACCATATGGGGACGTGACCTCGACACCGGCGCCGCGAAGTTTGGCTATCAGAAGACGCCCCACGACGAGTGGGATTTCGCCGGCATCAATTTTATGATGCTCTCCGAGCAGAAGGACAAGGAAGGCAAGCTGCGCAAGCTGCTGACCCATCCTGATCGCAACGGCATCGTCTACACCCTAGATCGGACCGACGGCACCCTGATTTCCGCCGACAAGATCGACGACACTGTCAATGTGTTCAAGAAGGTCGACATCAAGACCGGCCTGCCGGTCCGCGATCCCGAATATGGCACGCGCATGGACCATCTGGGCAAGGACATCTGTCCCTCGGCCATGGGATATCACAATCAGGGTCTCGACTCCTATGATCCAACGAAGGAACTGTTCTTCCTTGGCGTGAACCACATCTGCATGGATTGGGAGCCTTTCATGCTACCCTATCGCGCGGGTCAGTTCTTCGTCGGCGCGACCCTGAACATGTTTCCGGGCCCGAAGGGAGATCGGCAGAAGGGTGAAGGCCTAGGCCAGATCAAAGCCTACAACGCCATCACCGGCCAGTTCAAATGGGAGAAGATGGAGCGCTTCGCCGTTTGGGGCGGCACCGCCGCCACCGCTGGCAACGTCGTGTTCTATGGAACGCTCGACGGCTTCATCAAGGCGCGCAACAGCGACACCGGTGACCTGCTCTGGAAGTTCAAACTTCCGTCGGGCGTGATTGGCCATCCGATCGTGTATCGGCACAAGGGCATCGAATACCTCGCGATCCTGTACGGCGTCGGCGGATGGCCGGGTGTGGGCCTCGTGTTCGATCTCCAGGATCCAACCGCCGGACTTGGCGCGGTCGGCGCCTTCAAGCAGCTTGCCAATTATACCCAAATGGGCGGCGGCGTGATGGTGTTTTCGCTCAACGGCCAGGGCCCCTACGACGACCTCAGTGTCGGAGAGTATAAGCCTAACTAATTTTCGGCGCGATAAACCCCGTTCATCGATCCTCTCCCAGTTCGCGAGACGCGGATGGATGCTTGCTCGGATGCGCTCAGTTGCGCATCCGAGTAATGCGGGGGCCGATCGGCTTCCAACAAGAATGACCGCTGGAGCGGCTTCAATGACACCTAGGTTTGAATTTCTGACGACGCTAGTTGTCGCGGCGGGCTCTCTCGTTTGGGGAGTTCCGGCGAAGGCGGCGTCGCTCGGGCTTCCCTCGGAACCGGGGGCGTCGGCGTCTCAATCGTCGCCTCTCAATCAGGCCGCGCCAGATTCGACTTCCCTTCGAATCTGCGCCGCTAAGAAGCAGCCGCCGTTATCGCTCGAAGACGGCTCCGGGCTGGAGAACAAAATCGGCGTCGCCCTCGCGGAGGCGATGAATTTGAAGCCGCAGTTCGTCTGGAGCGACAAGCCGGCGATTTACCTCGTGCGCGACTTTCTCGATAAGAAGCTGTGCGACGTGATCGTCGGTCTGGACACCGGAGATCCGCGCGTCGCCTCATCGAATCCCTATTATCGCACTGGCTACGTTTTCATCACTCGCTCTGACCGTGACCTGGATATCAAATCCTGGTCCGATCCGCGAATTGGAAAACTTGGTCACATTGCGGTTTCGTTCGGTTCGCCAGGTGAGCTTTTGCTCAAGGACAAGGGTCTTTACGAAGACAACATGGCCTATCTCTATTCGCTGGTGAATTTCCGTTCGGCTCGCAACGAGTATAGCCAGATCGACCCAGCGCGAATGGTCGCCGAGGTGGCCGCCGGGACGGCTGACGCCGCTGTGGGGTTCGCGCCCGACGTGGCGCGCTATCTGAAGGGCTCGACGGCTCCTCTCCGCATGACGCTTATCGAGGATGACGCGGCGAAAGCGAGCGGCGAAAAAGTGCCGCAACGTTTCGATCAATCGGTCGGCGTGCGTGGTGATGACCAAGCTCTCCTGCGACAGGTCAATGTAGCGCTGGCCAAGGCCAAACCGAAGATTAACGCGATCTTGCAGGCGGAGGGTGTTCCTCTCCTGCCGATCACGCAGTGAAACTATGAAATGCGCACTCGGAGCAGGAAAGAAATTCTCGTGACGAAGAGGCTGAAGAAACTATCAATCGTGCTGGGATTGGGCGCCGCGACGGTCGCGTTTGCCGCATATGCGCAAAGTTCCGCGATTACCTTTCGTAACACTATCACAGGAGAGGTGTTGAATTTCGACGACGCGCTCCCCGAGGGTCGTGACACGGAAGGCGTGAAGAAGTTCCTGCAAACGGGAACGAACCCTTATAATGAGGATAAGAGCTGTCTGAAGAGAGGGGAGCAAATATTTCTTTCGGCCTGCTCTGGCTGTCACGGCCATCTTGGAGAGGGCAAAATAGGTCCCGGGCTCAACGACAACTACTGGACTTATCCCGAAAATGAGACCGACCAGGGCCTCTTTTCGACGATCTTCGGCGGCGCCAAGGCGTCGATGGGCCCGCAGTATCAAAACCTGAAGCTTGATGAAATGCTGCAGGTCATGGCTTGGGTTCGTCACCTCTACAAGGACGACGTTGGTCATGCGCCGTGGTTCACCGAGGCACAGAAGAAAAACTACAAGCCCTACAAACAGGGCGAAACGTTCCCCGAGAATGCACCTGGAATGTGCGCGACGGCTGCGGGGAAATGATCCGTCGCGCTTAAATCGAGCGCGGACGTTCACCACTCACGAACATAGGAGGAAATGAAATGAGACACTGCAAATTCGGTTTTGCGCTTCTCGCGGCGATTTGCGTCACGCCAATTGCGCCCGCGCTCGCCTATGATGGGACGAATTGCAAGGCGCCCGGCAACTGCTGGGAGCCGAAGCCCGGTTTCCCTGATAAAATTGCCGGTTCGAAATACGACCCAAAGCACGATCCGAACGAACTCGCCAAGCAACAAGCGTCTGTTCAAGCCATGGAGCAACGTAACCAGAAGCGTGTCGCTTATTTCAAGAAGTCCGGGAAATGGATCTACGAGGTCGACAAAATTCCCAATGAATAACGGACTCCGTCGCCATGAAGTGGTGACGGCGTGACGCGTCCACGATTTGGAATGATGTTCACAGGCATGGGCGCATCTTTCCTTTCCCGAGATCGTGGACGCGTCTGCTTTACTTGAAAGGTGTGACTTGGCCGAACCCATGGACGTCAAGAAAAGGCTTGCCGATTCGCGAGAACGGGCGGTTGCGTTCGAACGTGAGATCAAGAAGGCGATCGTCGGGCAAGCGCGCGCAATTCGGCTCATCACGATCTCTATTTTCGCGCGCGGTCACGTCCTGATCGAAGGGGACGTTGGTGTTGGCAAGACGACGCTGTTGCGCGCGGTCTCTAGGGCGCTTGGCGGCCAATTTAGTCGTGTCGAGGGCACGGTCGACATGATGCCGAGCGATTTGATCTATCATACTTATCTCGCTGAAGACGGTCGGCCGCGGGTCGAACCAGCGTCGATGCTGTTGCAGGCGGACCGCCTATCAGTATTTTTCTTCAATGAAATCAATCGCGCCAGGCCGCAGGTGCATTCGTTGCTGCTCCGGCTCATGGCCGAGCGAAGCGTCTCGGCATTCAATCGCGACTATCAATTCCCCTTTCTCCAGGTTTTTGCCGACCGAAACATGGTCGAGCGGGAGGAAACCTTCGAGCTGCCGGCGGCGGCGCGCGATCGTTTTCTTATGGAAATCTCGATCAACGCGCCGAAGGACGATGAAACGCGCCGGCGGTTGATCTTCGATCCAAAATTTCACGATACGGAGGCGCTCCTTGACGAGGTTGGTTCCGACGCGCTGGACTATCGCGAAATCCCTAACCTTTCGCGCGAGATTCAGGAGAACGTGGGCGCTACCGAATCTTTGCAAAACTATGTGCTCAGCCTGTGGCGCGCTTTGCTTAACCCGACTTCCGCTGGCGTATCGCTTCCGGATATCGACGTCGAGAACCTCATCAAGGGAGGAGCCAGTCCGCGCGGATTGGCGTTTCTGACGCGCGCGGCCCGCGTGCGCGCCTGGCTCGAAGGACGAGATTACATGACACCCGAGGATATTCGGGAAATCTTCATCGAGGTTCTGGCGCATCGAATCTTCGTGGATCCGATTTACGCCATACGCGGTGACGATCCCGTGAGGCGCTTGTGTCGCGCCGTATTCGAAGCGACGCCTGCGCCATGAAAAGCCCCGTCGACATCGTCTATCGTCCGCGCGGACGTTTTGGATCGAACCACATCGGCTCGCATCCGTCGAACGAAGTCGGTGGATTCGGCGTATTTCGCGACCAGGCGCCCTTCCTGCGCCATCCCGATGCACGACGCATAGATATTCGCGCGAGCCTGCGCGATCCATTCGAGCAAATTTACGTTCGCCGATTCGAACAGCGCCGTTCCGTGGATCTCTATGCGGTCGTCGATGTTTCCGCGTCGATGACGTTCGTGGGCGCTTGCAAGAAGTTTTCGCTCGTGTGCGAAATATGCGAAGCATTGGCCTATTCGGCGACGCGGGTTGGCGACCGTTTCGGCCTGATCGCGTGTGACGACGCGGTGCGCGAGGATCTCTTCCTCCCCGCGACCCGCTCCAGAAGCATTGCGCTCGGCGCCGCGGCGCGGCTTCGGGCGGCGATCTGCGCCGGCCGTGGCGCCGAGGGATTCATCGCGGCGGCGGCGTCACTGGGAGCCGCGCGAAAGATCGCTATCCTTATCTCGGATTTCAGATGGCCGTCGTCGCTTCTTGAACAGGTGTTCGACGCCTTCGGGCCACATGACTTGGCGCCACTCGTCATTCTCGACTCCGTCGAAGAGGCCCCCCCAGCGTGGGGGCTACTCGAACTCGTCGACTCCGAGAGCGGTCGCAGGCAGCTTGTCGCCATGCGACCCGCGTTGCGCGCCCGGTGGATCGAGCGAGAAAGAGAACGCCAAAGTCGGATCGCGCGCCTCGCGGCGAACTGCTCGCGCCCGCCGATCATCATTCGTGATGCTTTTGATCCCATTGCTTTAAGCCAACAACTGTCGGCCGCATGATGCGCGCAATGCGTTCAGCGCTTCTCCTCCTAGTTTTGAGCGCCCTGTCCCACCCGGCGCAAGCCGACGAACTTTCCGCGCAAATCCACTCCGAGCGACCCTTCGGGCGCTTCGTCGGCGATCTCGTGCGCGCTCACGTCGACGTCCATGGGTCAGAGGACGCGACCTTGATTTTGGCGTCGCTCCCGCATCCCCGCTCGTTAACGGTCTCGCTCGATCTTCGCGATGTGTCGGCGGAGGAGATCGAAGAAAAAGGAGCGAAATTCTGGCGAATCCACCTTACATATCAAAACTTCTACGTGGCCCTTGACGTCAGAAATATTGAGATCCCCGGATTTACGTTGAGCTTTTCCCGGCCGGGCGGCGCTATGGCCGTCAATGTGCCCAGTTGGCGCTTTGGCGTCGCGCCGCTTCGCGAAATCGCGCCCGAACAGAAAGAGAGAGGCGCGGACTATTTGCGTCCCGACCCATTCGCTGACTTTGTGGATGAAAGCAGACCTCGAACTACTTTTCTCATATGCGCGGCGACCACAATTTTCTTTGTTCTCGCGGTCGCCCGCGATCGCGCTTGGCCGCCATTCCGTAAGCGCAGAGCGCGCATTTTCTCAATCCTTGCGCGCGAGTTGGCCGCTAAGGCGCGCGGGCCCTGCAGCGAAGAAGACTTTCGGTTGGCCATGCAAAAGCTGCATCGCGCCATCGACACGGCGTGCGGGCATAGCATTCTGAAGGGCGATCTCGCGGAGTTTCTGCGAAGACGTCCAGAGTTTGCTTCGTTGCGGACGTCCGCCGAACGCTTCTTCACCGTGTCGGACGAAGTGTTCTTTAACGGGGCAAGCGACTCGACCTCAAAGCATTACTCCATGGCGGAATTCGTTAGATTCGCCGAGGAGCTCGCCGAGCGGGAAAAGACGAAATGATCCGAATAGCTTTCGATTATCCGTTCGTCTTGGCGTTGGCCCCCCTGGCGTTCGCCCCGCTCTTTCGTTCGCCCCTTCGCGCATCGAGAGCGCCATCGATTGACGCCATTCCCGCCGATCCTTTGTCATACTGGATCACGATCGGTCTGAAGATTTGCGGAGTCGCCGCGATCGGCGCCGTCATCCTCGGCGGCGCAGGGCCGTTTCGTGTTGGGGGCGAGGTCGAGCGCCTCGGCGAAGGCGCGGAAATCGTCTTCCTGATCGACCGCAGCGGCAGCATGAACGAAACCTTCGCGGGACGAACGCCCGCTGGCTCCGAGGAATCGAAAGCTTCCGCGGCCAAGCGTCTACTGCAAGGCTTCGTCGAGAGACGGCGCAATGATTTCGTAGGCGTCGCCGCTTTTTCGACATCCCCGATGCTCGTCATGCCGCTAACGGATCACCGCGCGGCGACGAAGGCGGCCATCGACGCGGTGGATCGGCCCGGTCTGGACTACACAAACATTGGTCGCGGCCTGGCCATGGCGCTGTCGATGTTCGAAGCCGACGCATCGGACCGCTCGCGCGCCATTCTACTTGTCTCGGACGGCGCCGGGGTGATTGATCCGCGCATCCAGGACGATTTGCGCGCCGAGTTCAAGAAGACAAATGTACATCTCTATTGGTTGTTCCTTCGCACGGCTGGCAGCCCGGGCATCTACGAACCGCCGGAGGCTGGATCGGACACGCCGCAGGCCGCGCCGGAACGTCATCTCGATCTCTTTTTTAAATCGCTCGGCGTCTCCTATCGCGCTTTCGAGGCCGAGGGACCCGAGGCGATCCAGGCGGCGATCCATCAGATCGATCAACTCGAGCATCATCCCGTGCGTTTTATGGAGAACCAACCGCGGGAGGATTTATCTGCTCCGATCTTCGCCGTCGCATCCTTCGCCATTTTGCTGCTTCTCATCGCCAAGTTGAGTGAGGTTCGGTTGCCCTATCGAGGAGGCGTCGCATGAGCAAGCGCGGTCCGGATCATCCGCTCGGGGAGACGTTTTCTTGCAAGCTACACTTGCTGCGCGAGAGCACGGCGCGATTGTGGCGGAATAACCGATCCATGCTGCTCGTCGCCGTCACGCTTGCCGGCGTCGCGGGAACCCTTTCTTTAGCATTGCATTGGTGGAACGCGATCGTCGTCAACAAGGAGATTTCGGCGCTGCGCGCGGGCCATGATACGCCGGTCGCCACCGACGCCAAGCCGGAGCTCCTGCTTGCTCGGATCGAATTCCTGGCGCAACGCGATGAAATCGATGGGGCGCGGGTGCTCATAGACGCCCTGGACCGCGCCGGACGAGAGGGTCTTTCCGCCACGGGCCGCTACATGCTCGCCAATGCGCTGCTGCGACGGGCGTTCGACCTCATCGAACGAGGCGATCTCGACGGGGCGGCCCCGTTCGTCAATCTGTCGAAGCGTGAATACCGGCGCGCGCTACAGCTCGCGCCGTCATATTGGGACGCCAAATTCAATTTCGACGTGGCGTCGCGCCTCGTGCGAGACTACCCCAACTTCGAGCAGGAAAACGGGGACGAGCTTCAAGCTGAACCCAAGAAACTTTGGACCGACGTGCCTGGCGTTCCCAAGGGCCTGCCATGACGCGCCAAGATTTCCGCGATCCGCGGCTGCTGCTATTGTCGACCGCTCTGTCGCTCGCGCTGCTTGCGCTGTTCGCGCCACAAGCGTCGGTCAAGCGCGCGAGCTTCGACGCGCTCGTCGTCGTCGACATCACCGGCAGCATGAACACACGCGACTATGGCGCGGCGGGACGTCCAGTTAGTCGGCTAGAGTTCGTCAAGACGGCGCTTGTGGAAATGATCGCGAATCTTCCTTGCGCTTCGCGTGTCGCGCTCGCGGTGTTCTCCGAAAGGCGCCCCTTTCTTCTGTTTGAGCCGATCGAGACGTGCGTCAACTACGCGCTGCTTGAGGGTGCGATCCACGCTCTCGATTGGCGCGTGGCGTGGGAGGGCGACAGCCGTATCGCGGCGGGTCTCTTC